>CANNIS010000029.1 GCA_947505035.1 Sphingobacteriales bacterium | reverse complement strand
TATGTTTATGATTTAAATTTACTCGAGCAAACATTGCTTGCTTGTAAAAATGCAGCAGATCAATACAACTTCGAAGTGCATGATGCGTTAAAAGCAAATGTAAATCCAGCCATTTTATCAGCCATTCAGTCTGAAAATTTTGGAGCAGATTGTGTGAGTGGTAACGAGGTGAAAGCAGCTATAAATGCAGGTTTTAGCAAAGATAAAGTTGTTTTTGCAGGTGTAGGTAAAACCGATCAAGAAATTAATGAAGCATTAGCTTTGGATATTTTTTGTTTCAATGTAGAATCATTACAAGAAATTCAAGTGATCAACGAATTAGCGCATGCGCAAAATAAGATTGCTAAAATTGCTATAAGATTGAATCCTAATGTGAATGCCAATACCCATCATTATATAACAACCGGATTATCCGAAAATAAATTCGGTATTAATTTTTGGGAATTAGAAAAGGTCATCGATTTAATTAAAAAATCTCCGAATATTGATTTAATAGGATTGCATTTTCATGTTGGATCACAAATCAACGACTTACAGGTTTTTAAAAATTTATGTGCAAAAGTAAATGAATTTACGGCTTGGTTTGATGCTCGTCAAATACCGCTGAAAGTGTTGAATTTAGGGGGTGGACTGGGTATAGATTATTACCATCCAACCACAAATAACCTGGTTAATTTCGAAGCTTATTTTGCTATTTTTAATCAATTTATTGTGCGTAAACCTGGGCAAGAAATTCATTTCGAATTAGGCAGATCTTTGGTAGGTGCTGTTGGCGCTTTACTTGCTAGAGTAGTATATATCAAAGAAGGTATACAAACCAATTTTGCAATATTAGATGCAGGCATGACCGATTTATTAAGACCCGCATTGTATCAAGCTTATCATAAAATCGAAAACCTCAGCAAGCAACACGAAAGTATTTCGAAAAAATACGATGTAGTAGGACCCATCTGCGAATCTTCGGACTGCTTCGGAAAAGCAGTAGAATTGCCTATTACAAGCCGAGGAGACTTAATGGTAATTTATTCCACAGGGGCTTACGGAGAAGTGATGTCGTCTAATTATAATTTACGAGAAAAAGCGAAGGTGTTGCTTTTGCAATAGCCTATTTAAAAGCATTTAATCCAGTAACATCCATTCCTGTTATAAGTAAATGAATATCGTGCGTACCTTCATAAGTTGCTACAGATTCTAAATTCATCATGTGTCGCATAATTGGGTATTCGCCTGTAATACCCATTCCGCCTAGCATTTGACGCGCATCGCGTGCGCAATTCATAGCTGTTTCTACACTGTTTCTTTTAGCCATAGAAATTTGAGCAGCAGTAGCACGATCTTCCGATTTCAATACGCCTAATCTCCAATTCATTAATTGGGCTTTGGTAATTTCGGTTATCATTTCTGCTAATTTCTTTTGTTGCAATTGAAATCCACCAATTGGACGGTCAAATTGTATTCTTTCTTTTGAATATCTTAATGCCGTATCATAGCAATCCATTGCAGCACCAATTGCGCCCCAAGCAATGCCATATCTAGCTTGATTTAAACAACCTAATGGTCCTTTCAATCCTTCTACATTTGGTAAAATATTTTCTTTTGGAACTTTTACATTATCGAATACCAATTCGCCGGTAGCCGATGCGCGTAAAGACCATTTATTGTGTGTTTCCGGTGTGGTAAAACCTTCCATACCTCTTTCCACAATTATTCCTTTAATTTTTCCTTCTTCATTTTTAGCCCAAACAACCGCAATGTCTGCAAATGGAGAGTTCGAAATCCACATTTTTGCACCATTTAAAATCACATGATCGCCTGCATCTTTATAATTTGTAGTCATGCCACTTGGATTAGAACCATGATTAGGCTCTGTTAAACCAAAGCATCCCATCATTTCGCCAGTAGCTAATTTGGGTAAATATTTATTGCGTTGTGCTTCGTTTCCGTAAGCGTATATAGGATACATTACTAAAGATCCTTGAACAGATGCGGTTGAACGAATGCCCGAATCTCCACGCTCAACTTCTTGCATGATTAATCCATATGCTATATAATCCATTCCGCCACCACCGTATTGAACGGGTATCGTTGGGCCAAAAGCTCCAATTTCGCCTAAGCCTTTTATTAAATGTTTAGGGAATTCAGCTCTTTGAGCGTAATCTTCAATAATAGGACTCACTTCTTTTTTAACGAAATCCCTTACTGTTGCTCTAACCAATTTATGTTCATCGGTTAATAATTCATCTAAGAAATAATAATCTGGTGATTCAAAAAGATCTGTCTTTGCCATTCGGTGTCGAAATATTTTATAATTTTATGACAAATGTAATAAAAAACTCATTTTTAAAAGCATGTACCATATTAACCTTAAAAACCTCGAATTTTATGCCTATCATGGCTATTATCAGGAAGAAAATCTAATCGGGAATACATTTCTAGTAGATATTATGGTCGCTATTCCTGCTGCCATTTACGAAAATGAAAACTTGAGCAGTACGATTAATTACGAAATCATATATGGTATTGTAAAAATACAAATGCAAAATCCGCAAAAACTCTTAGAAACCGTTTTACAAAATATCGAAAAACAACTGCTTATTTTATCTAATCACTTGCAAAAAGTGGAAATTCATTTGACAAAAAAGCACTTACCCATTGATGGATTTATTGGTCAAGCCATGGTAAGTTTAATTAAGAATTATGAAAAATAATTACCAATTAATAAACGATCAAGACCTTTCATTTTTTGAAACGATTGTTGGTGAGGCGATGGTTTTGTTATCAACAGAAGCAAAAGAAAATTATGGACACGACGAAACAGAAGATTTAGTTTTTCACCCAGATGTTATTTTGAAACCAAATACTGCGAATCAAATTGCGAGCATTTTAAAACATTGCAATCAGCGCAAAATACCTGTAACCACTAGGGCTGGCGGCACCGGATTAAGCGGCGGCGCATTACCTATTTATGGTGGAGTATTGTTGTCGATGGAAAGATTCAATCAATTAATTGAAATAGACGAAAGAAATTTACAGGCAACGGTAGAGCCTGGCATGATTACGCAAGTGTTTATGGATTTGGTCAATGAAAAAGGATTAATGTATCCAGTAGATCCATCGAGCAAAGGCTCGAGTATGTTGGGCGGTAATTTAGCAGAATCATCTGGTGGACCAAGAGCAGTTAAATACGGAACAGTTCGAGACTATGTATTGAATATGGAAATAGTTTTACCCAATGGCGAAATTATTTGGACTGGATCAAATACTTTGAAATATTCTTCGGGATATAATTTAACGCATTTAATGATTGGCTCCGAAGGAACTTTGGCAATCATTACTAAGATTGTATTTAAACTGATTCCACAGCCAGTTCATAATTTACTATTGTTGGCATCGTTTCCTAGCGAAGAGCTAGCCTGTGATGCTGTTTCGGCTATTTTCAGAGATGGTAACAATCCTTCTGCAGTAGAGTTTATCGAGAAAGAAGCGGTAGATTGGGTGGTAAAATATGAGCATTTAACCATACAAATTAATCCTAATGCCAAAGCATTTTTACTGATTGAAGTAGATGGAAACGATTTGAATCTTTTAATGAACGATTGCGAAAAGATATCGAATGTATTAATGAATTATCAGGCAGAAGATGTTTTATTTGCCGATTCTGCGCAACAAAAAGAAGATTTTTGGCGCATGAGAAGAAGTATAGCCTTATCTGTTAAAGCTAATTCTATTTACAAAGAAGAAGATACTGTTGTGCCGCGTGCCGAATTAGCTAAATTATTAAAAGGCGTAAAAGCGATTGGTTTGAAATATGGATTTCAATCGGTTTGTTATGGACATGCTGGCGATGGCAATTTGCATATCAATATTATTAGAGGAAATTTAACAGACGAGCAATGGCATGTGGAATTGAAAAATGGTATCCGCGAAATTTTTGAATTAACCGTACAGCTTGGTGGTACACTCTCTGGAGAGCACGGCATTGGCTATGTTCAGAAGGAATACATGGACATTAAATACCCTGCAGCTCATATCAATTTAATGAAAGGCATCAAAGCTGTTTTTGATCCGAATCATATTTTAAATCCAGGTAAAATCTTTAATTAAGGCTACATATTATGAAAAATACTAAATCAATTTATCGCATATTTATGTTACTGATTTTATGCTTGCCAAATGTAGCGCAGGCCAAAATTGATTGGAATAGGGTAGTTTATGGCGGAAATTTTGGGGTGGGAATTACTTCAAACCAAAGCGCTGTGTTATTATCTCCAACGGTGGGTTACCGTTTTACAGATCAATTAGAGCTCGGTACTGGAGTCATCTATCAGTATTATAAAATAAATAATAGCTTATTAAAATATCAATCTGATAATTATGGTGCCAAAATATTTGGCAATTACCTATTATCTGAAAGTATTTTAGCACATGTAGAATACGAGTGGTTGAATTTATCTACCCCTACCTTCGACTATGTGACCAATCGTTACATAGGAAATACGCGACAAAACATTGGTAGTTTATTCGTTGGAGCTGGCTTTAGGCAAGTGTTTGGGCGAAAATCTGTAGTAGATATGATGTTATTATATAACCTTACCGAAAGTCCTTATTCACCATACGATAATCCAATCATTAGAATTGGATTTGGTATAGGAATATAATTAAGCTCGCATATTGATATATTGTAAAGGGATGTCTGATGGGAAGTTTCGCATGATCGAAATAACGGCTTGTAAGTCGTCAATTTTCTTCGAACTTACCCTTAATTGATCGTTCATAATCGAAGTTTCCACTTTGATTTTACTGTCCTTAATTTCCTTAATTAGCTTTTTTGCGGTCTCTTTATCGATTCCTTCCTTCACTTTTAATTCTTTTTTCAACATATTTCCGGAGGTAATTACATCGGCAGAAAGGTCTAAACATTTAGGGTCAATTTGTTGTTTCATCATCCTAGTAATTATCACATCTGAAATTGCTTTTATTCGCATTTCATTTTCCGTTGTAACCATGATGTTATTTGACTTTTTGTCTAGTTCAATAGTAGTTGCAGAACCACTAAAATCATAGCGATTGAGTATCTCTTTTTTGGCGTTATTAATGGCATTATCTAGTAGCTGTAAATCTACTTTACTGACGATATCAAATGTTGGCATGTGGAAAACTTTTTAAAATGTTTTTTTATTAAATAAATAATTTTAAATTTGTAATGCTAAAAATAAGAGATAAAAGAAATTTACTTTTCAACAAAATTTCAACATCTTGTTTTTAATTTGAAAGGCGATTTTTACTAGAACCTCTTATTAAAGGATCTAATATATAAAGAAATTATCGATGTGATATCGACGATACAATAATTAATTATTAAAACTTAAAACAAAAAAACATGGCAACAGCTAAAAAAGCAGCTCCTAAAAAGGCAGCAGCAAAAAAACCAGCAGCTAAGAAAGCAGCTCCTAAGAAGGCAGCTAAGAAAGCAGCACCAAAAAAAGCAGCTAAAAAAGCAGCTCCAAAGAAAGCAGCAGCTAAAAAAGCAGCTCCTAAAAAAGCAGCTAAAAAAGCAGCTCCTAAGAAAGCAGCTAAGAAAGCAGCTCCTAAAAAAGCAGCTAAGAAAGCAGCTCCTAAAAAAGCAGCTAAGAAAGCAGCTCCTAAGAAAGCAGCTAAGAAAGCAGCACCTAGAAAAGCAGCAGCTAAGAAAGCAGCTCCTAAGAAGAAAGCAGCAAAAAAATAAGCAAGTAATTGTCTTATTTGAGTGTTATGCAAATAACACTGATTTAATTAAGAATAGTCTCGTTAGCAATAACGGGACTATTTTTTTGCCTTTTTTTGGGAATTATTCGAGTTCAGATAGGTATTCTTGAAAATCAGCTCTTAAATCTTCGTGCATGCCGGCAATCAGTTTTTCGATTCGTTTAACTTGATTACTAAATAAATTCTGCAATGCAATATTACTGTTTAAAGAAATGCCTGTGGCTAAAATTTGTTGGCAAAAATAACTGGTTAAAATAATTTCTGTACTCGCTAAACCTGCGTATTTAGCATATTTGCGAACATGTTTGAGCGCTTTTCTGATGGTCTTTTTCGCCAGATAACTATTGCTTGTATTGATTTGATCGAATATGATTGCAATTTCTTCTTTTGCATTTTCGATAAATTGCGTTTCGTTACTTGCTTCAAAAAGCAAATAGTTCAATAATTCTTTATTCTCTTTTTTATACTTCCCTAATTTTAAACAAAGTGCAATTAATTCGGCTTCATTTAAAAAGCCTAATTCTTTTTTGATTTCGTTAATTGATGCACTTTTTAGGCCCATTACCTTTTCTTATAACCGCGTTTGGCGGCATCTTTAGGTTCAAAATGAGAAGGTTTTTGTTTTTTTTCTGCCCTATCTGCGGCTCTTTTATCTTTAGCTGCAAAGTCTGTAGGGCCTGCGTTTGCTTTGTTTTTTCTTTCGCCAAAAAATGCTTTTGCTGTTTTTTTCTTTCCTTCCGAAAAGTCATTTGCAGCATTGTCTTTTTTACTTTCTTTATAAGGAATATCGTTGGTAGATTGAGATAATAAAGTGGCCAAAACTTCTACTTCTTGAAAAGTTAAATTTCTTAACTGACCTAATTTTAAATCTCCTAATTGAATATTCATTACCCGAATGCGTTTCAATGTTTTTACATCGTATTCCAATGTGGCACACATTCTGCGTATCTGACGGTTCAAACCTTGCGTTAAAATAATTCTGAATTTTTTAGAACCTTCTTGTTTAACAAAACAAGGAAGGGTAGTGGTACTTGGCCCAATGGCTAAGCCCTTAGACATTCTATTGATAAAATCTTGCGTGATGGGTTTATCCACACTCACAATGTATTCTTTTTCGTGCTGGTTTTCGGCACGCAAAATTTTATTGACTACATCGCCATCGTTGGTTAATAGAATGAGTCCTTCGGAGTCTTTGTCTAATCTGCCAATCGGAAAAATCCTTTGGTTATAGTTGATATACGAAATGATATTTGTTTTATCTGCTAAATCGGTGGTAGAAGTAACGCCAACAGGTTTATGGAATGCCAAATAAACCATTTTAGAAATTTTCTGTTGTTTTATTTTTTCGCCATCTACCGCAACCTGTTGACCTGGCTTAACCCTAGCGGTTGCGCCAGCAATTCGAGCATTAATACTAACCCTGCCTTGGGCAACTAATTCATCGGCTTCGCGTCGCGAGCAAAAGCCAGATGCGCTAATAAATTTATTGATTTGCGTGCCTTCTTCGGATCGGTTGGTATTTTTAGGGGGATGTTTTTTTGACATGTTAGCATCGAAATGTTTTGATTTGGGCCTTTAATAGCATTATTACATTTCCCCACTAAGATAGTAAAAAAGGCTTTATTTTATTTTTATCTTTGATGACATTTTAAAACAATTTAGCTTAAAATCTATTAAGTAAACATGAATACAGAATTTCAAAGAATTGTCGATTTCCGCAGATCAAACAGAGGATTCGATCCATTAGTAGCAGTACCAGACGAAGTTATACATACGAGTTTAGCACGCGCCATATTATCTCCAAATAGTAGCAATATGCAATTATGGGAATTTTATTGGTTGTCTACGCCCGAGGCTATTCAAGCTATGACACCCATTTGTTTAAATCAACGCGCTGCATCAACGGCTAAACAAATGGTGGTGTTTGTAACGCGAAGAGACAAATGGAAACAACGCGCTAATTGGAATTTAAATTTGATAAAATCGGCAATTAATGGCGAACCCAATAAAGGACAAAAGAAAGGATTAAATTATTACGGAAAACTCATGTCGGTTATCTATACCAATGATCCATTTGGTATCCTCACTTTTTTAAGAAAAAGCATGAGTTTTATAATGGGATTAAACAAACCATTTTTTAGATTAGGTGGTTTAGCCAGTCAACGAATTACTGCACATAAATCTTGCGCATTAGCAGCACAAACTTTTATGTTATCTATTTCTGCAGAAGGTTTTCATACTTGCCCAATGGAGGGCTTCGATGAATTGCGTTTAAAGCGCTATTTAAAGCTCCCTAAAGGCGCGGAAATCAATATGGTAGTTTCTGTAGGTGCAGGCACCGAAGCAGGCGTATGGGGCGAAAGAAACAGACTGGCTTTTGACGAAGTAGTTTTTAAGAAATAATTAATTAAGATTTCATTACTCGTTCTACGTATTCACCAGTTTCTGTATTGATTTTTAGTTTGTCGCCAACTTCAACAAACAAAGGAACTTGAACATTAATGTTGCCTTCTACTTGAGCTAATTTGAATAGTTTTCCTTTTACGCCAACTTCAGAATAAACGGTTTCTAATTCTACATGTTTAGGTAATTCGCCAGCTAATGGTTTTTCATTATCATCAAAACGAATTCTTAATATCATGCCTTCTTTTAAAAATTGTACGGCCTCTCCAAAAATAGTTTTAGGAACTGGAATTTGATCGTAGGTTTCTTGATTCATACATACAAGTGAATCTCCTTCTGAATAGAGGTATTGCATTTCATATTCGTCTACGCGAATTATATCTACTTTTTCTCCTGAACGAAATCGAACTTCACTCTGTTTCCCAGTCTCTACGTTTCTACATTTTAAAGAATAGATCGCATTTCCTTTACCTGGCGTAATATGATCGTATTCGATCACTTTTAATAATTCGTTATTGTAACGTATGAAAGAGTTTTTGCTTAATTCGGAAGTAGTAGCCATTTGGTTTTAATTAATTTTTTAAAGATAATAAAAAGGGGAGGTTTTGCGAATAAAATTGATTTCTGGGGATTACCTCCGCTGCGCTCCGGTGATCCCTTTCGCAAATAAATTCGCAACGCTTCCAGGGATTACAGGTGCTGCGCACCGTGTGGTATTACAGGTGCTTCCCCCATCGGGGATTACCTCCGCTGCGCTCCGGTGATCCCCGGAAGGGGAAGCTGAGTCAAAGAAAAATGCCGGTGCTGCGCACCTCAGCATTTTTTGTTTTCTCGCTTATGCGAATAAATTCGCAACGCTTTAAAACAAAAAATGCCGTCCCTTACGGGCGGCATTTTTCTTTGGCGGAGAGTGGGGTAAATGAACCTAACTCTCGAAACCCTTATATTCATTGACTTTTTTTTTCTCAATTTTCAAATGGGTAACCGCTTGGAAACCCAGTGTAAAAGTAGGAGGGATTGACTCTTACTAGTATTCAAATGTAAGAAATAATTTTTATTACTTATAGGTGTGGACTATCCATATAATTTCTCTCAAATAATTTATTTACATTTGTATAGTTGAAAAAGTTAATCTCAATATCACTTCTCTTCGTATTTCTGTCAGCAAACACAGAAATGCATCATCTATTGAAGTTGCCTTTACTCATTCATCACTACTTAGAGCACCATCCTGATGAGCAAGACAAATCTTTTGCTCACTTCCTTGCCGATCATTATAGCAACAACCCCGAACATTCGGACAAAGACCACCACGAAAACGACAACTTGCCTTTCAAGACAAATGATTGTGCATCCATGCACACTACCATTGTTTTCAATCCCGAACACAATTTTTCTATAAGTGAACCTCACCTTGTTTCCGAAAAAGTTTCAGAGATGTACAATGAGATTATTTATTCTTCAGCCGATCAAAACAGTATTTGGCAACCCCCTCAATTCAGTTAATGATTTATAAGTTCCGCTAACACGGACAAAAAAACATTGACGGTGCTAACGCACTGCATGTAATCTTGTATTCATTCATTAAACTGATAAAAAATGTTAGACAAAATAATAGCGTTCAGCATAAAAAATAAATTCATCATTGCATTGATGACACTTGCACTTATTGTTTGGGGAGTATGGAGTGCAACTAAACTGTCTATTGATGCAGTTCCAGACATTACCAACAATCAAGTGCAAATCATTACTGCTTGTCCAACCCTTGCAGGACAAGAGGTAGAACAGTTGGTAACTTTCCCTATAGAGCAAAGCATTGCCAACCTTCCAGACTTGGAAGAACTGCGGAGCATTTCCCGTTTCGGACTTTCAGTAATTACAGTTGTTTTTGACGATAAAGTGGACATCTACTTTGCCCGACAACTTATTAACGAACGATTAAAGGAAGCCGAAAGCAAAATCCCAAAAGGTGTTGGTACACCTGAATTGGCACCAGTTAGCACTGGTTTAGGGGAAGTGTATCAATATATTATTCACCCAAAAAAGGGAAGTGAAAGTAAATACACAGCTATGGATTTACGGACAATGCAAGATTGGATTGTTGCCCGACAGCTTTATGGAACCAAAGGAATTGCAGAGGTTAACAGCTTTGGCGGACAATTGAAACAATATGAAGTTGCAGTAAATCCTGACCGCTTGATTGCAATGGGTATAACAATTCCCGAAATTTTTACCGCTTTAGAAAAGAACAACGAAAACACTGGCGGGGCATATATTGACAAGAAACCAAACGCATATTTCATTCGTGGTGTGGGGTTAATTGGTTCGTTTGACGATATTAAAAACATAGTTGTAAAAACAAATCCAAACGGCATTCCTATTTTAATAAAAGATGTTGCCGAAGTGCATTTAGGTAGTGCTGTTCGTTACGGTGCAATGACCTACAATGGTGAAGTGGACGCAGTAGGTGGTGTAGTAATGATGCTAAAAGGTGCAAATAGTGCTGATGTAGTAGGCCGCATTAAAGATAAAATGTCAACTATTCAAAAATCATTGCCAAAAGATGTAGTAATAGAACCCTATTTAGATCGAACCGATTTGGTAAACCGAGCAATCAGCACAGTAGAAAAAAATCTGATTGAAGGTGCATTAATAGTAATCTTCGTTTTGGTTTTATTTCTCGGAAATCTACGTGCAGGATTAATAGTTGCTTCTGCCATTCCGTTATCAATGCTTTTTGCGTTGGGTTTGATGAATGTATTTGGAGTAAGTGCAAACCTTATGAGTTTGGGAGCTATTGACTTTGGTTTAATTGTAGACGGTGCCGTAATTATAGTAGAAGCCACATTGCACCATTTAGGGATGCGGAAAGCAATGGGTAAACTTTCCCAATCAGAAATGGATAATGAAGTTTTTATTTCCGCTTCTAAAATCCGAAGTAGTGCCGCATTCGGCGAAATAATTATCCTTATTGTTTATATCCCAATTCTAACCTTGGTAGGTATCGAAGGAAAAATGTTTAGTCCAATGGCTCAAACTGTATCTTTTGCAATTGTAGGGGCGTTAATTTTATCTCTTACTTACATTCCAATGATGTGTGCTGCGTTTCTTTCTAAAAACATTTCACACAAACAAACATTGAGCGATAGAATGATGAACTTATTCCAACGCATTTATGCACCACTTTTGGAAAAAGCAATACGTTTCAAGAAAGTAATTGTAGTTGCAACTGTTGCGATATTTATTGTTTCCGTATTTCTATTTTCAAGAATGGGAGGTGAATTTATTCCTACGTTACAAGAAGGCGATTTTGCATTTCATTGTATTTTGCCACAAGGCACATCACTTTCACAAAGCTTGGAAACCAGTATGCAAGCATCAAGGCTAATCAAAGAATTTGACGAAGTAAAAATGGTAGTGGGCAAAACAGGAGCTGCAGAAGTCCCAACAGACCCAATGCCACCAGAGGCAACGGATATGATGATAATTTTGAAATCACCTACTGATTGGAAACGTGATATTTCATATGATGAATTGGCAGAAGAATTTGAAGAAAAACTCAATACAATTCCAGGGGTTTTCTTTGAAAAAAATCAACCAATTCAAATGCGTTTCAACGAACTGATGACAGGTATTCGCCAAGATGTAGCAGTGAAAATTTTTGGTGAAAATATGGACACACTTTTAAGCTATGCCAATAAGGTAAATGTAGTTGTGCAAAATGTGGACGGTGCAACAGAACCAAGCGTTGAACGAGTTGCAGGGCTTCCGCAAATAGTAATAAAATACAATCGTTCGCAAATTGCCAATTATGGATTAAACATTGAGGATATCAACCACATTGTTTCTACTTCTTTTGCTGGAGGAAGTGCAGGAGTTGTATATGAAAATGAACGCAAATTTGAATTAGTAGTTCGCCTTGACAGCACACACCGCAACAACATAGATGATGTAAGTCATTTGTATATACCAACAACCAACGGAACACAAATCCCTTTATCACAAGTTGCTGAAATTAAAATGGAATTGGGACCTGCACAAATTAGTCGTGAAGAAGGCAAACGCAGAATAGTAGTAGGATTTAACATTAAAGGCAGAGATGTAGAAAGTGTTGTTACTGATATTCAAAAAGTATTAAATGAAAAAGTAAAACTTCCCGAAGGCTATTATTACACATATGGAGGCACTTTTGAAAATTTGCAAGCGGCAAGCAAACGCTTAATGATAGCTTTGCCTGTGGCATTAGCACTCATTTTTATGTTGCTTTATTTTACGTTTGGTTCAGTAAAACAAGCAACTCTAATTTATACCGCAATCCCAATGAGCGCCATTGGTGGCGTATTCGCTTTGCTCATTCGTGATATGCCTTTTAGCATCTCTGCTGGTATCGGTTTTATTGCATTGTTCGGTGTAGCCGTGCTAAACGGAATAGTGTTAATCGGAACATTTAATCAACTAGAAAAAGACGGAATGATTGACATATTAGAACGCATAAAAGAAGGAACAAAAATTCGTTTGCGACCAGTATTAATGACAGCCACTGTTGCTTCGTTTGGTTTTTTACCCATGGCACTTTCACATGGTGCTGGGGCAGAAGTACAGAAACCTTTGGCTACAGTAGTAATCGGGGGACTAATTACAGCTACTTTCTTAACCCTATTTGTTTTGCCATTGTTGTATTTAATTTTCTCAAAAAAGAGAAAATCCAAAATCAAAATATCCGTTGCTGTTCTATTCGCTTTTGTGTTGTTTTCATTCAATATAGTAAATGCTCAAATACAAACAGTCAATGTCATTTCGGTTGATGATGCTATAAACACAGCATTGAAAAACAATCTTGAAATTCAATCACAGCAACTCAGCGTGCAGTCGTCTAGAATCTTAAAAAAATCGGTGTTTGAGTTACCCAAAACGAATGTCAATTTTCAGTTTGGGCAATACAATAGCATCAATCAAGACAAGGCCTTTCAAATCAATCAATCAATTCCATTTCCAACATATTATACATCCAAATCAGGCTTGTTTAAAGCCGAATCAGAAAGTAGTGAATTGCAACAGCAAGCAACTGCCAGCGAAATTAAAGCACAGGTACAATACTGGTTTTACCAGATGCAATATTTGCAAACCACTAAAAAGCATCTTCAATCTTTAGACAGTTTATATTACGATTTTGTGAGTGCAGCAGCTCTGCGTTACGAAACAGGCGAAACAAATCTGTTGGAGAAGACCACCGCCGAAACAAAGCGAGGACAACTTTCTCTTCTGCTTAAACAAAACGAAACGGATTTTATAACGGCTTACCATTCGCTGAAAACGCTAATGAATACAAGTGAGGATTTTGTATTGAGTAATAGTGAAAAATTTCAACCAATTGCAATTTCTAATGTGTTGGATACAACACTTATTGCAAATAATCCTTCGTTAAAACTGCTTTATCAGCAAGCAGTAATTGCCAATCAAAATAAAAAGATCGAAACTGCTTCCACATTACCCGATTTTAATGTCGGCTATTTCAACCAGTCCCTAATAGGTGTGCAAAGCATTAATGGAGCAGATGTAAATTTTGATGGTAGCAAACGTTTTCAGGGTTTTAATATAGGTATTAGTATCCCAATTACATTTTTTAGCAATGCTTCCAAAATAAAATCGCTTGAATATAAACAACAGGCATTACAAAGAGATGCTGACAATGGAAAACTGATTTTACAAACCAAATTGCAAAATGCTTTTCAGCAATACAATCAAAACTTATTGCAGTACAACTACTACAATTCAACAGCTTTGCCTAATGCCGAAATAATTATCAGCACTGCAAAGATTGGTTTCAAAAGTGGTGACATTGGTTACATTGAGTATCTACAAGCATTACAAACTGCTATCGATGTGCAGTTAAATTATTTGCAATCCATCAATCAAATAAATCAATCCATCGTCATTATCAATTTCTTAATCAACAAATAAATTTTAGAAAAATGAAAAATATAATATTTATAGCTGCCATTGCAATTTTAATATCATTTGCATCCTGCAACAGTAATAAAACCGAAACGAAAGGAGATGAAACTGAGCATCACGATGAACATGAAAACACCAACACGGCAATGCTAACAGCCGAACAAATGAAATCTATAAAAATAGAGTTAGGCGGCATCGAGAAAAAACAATTAACAGCTTCACTAAAAGCTAATGGCATTTTAAAAGTGCCTAATCAAAACCGTGCGAATGCCACGGCATCATTGGGTGGAGTTATCAAAACTATTTTGGTTCAAACTGGCAATAGCGTTATTAAAGGGCAAACAATCGCCACCATTACAAACAATTCGTTCATCACAATGCAAGAGGAGTTTTTAAGTATTTCATCAAAAGCAGAATTGGCACAATTAGAATTTGTCCGACAAAAAGAATTGCAACAAGGTAATGCAGGAGCATTGAAAAATTTACAATCAGCCGATGCAGAACTAAAAACTCTGAAAGCTCGAAAAGCCAGTTTACAAAAGCAATTGGATTTGATTGGTATCAATACAGCTTCACTTACAAGCGAAAACATTAAATCAATTGCAAATATTACAAGCCCTATAAGCGGCACAATAAGCAACGTAATGGTAAACATTGGCAGCAATGTAGATGCAAATAATCCTATTGCTGAAATAGTAGATAATAGCCAATTACATTTGGATCTGTATGTGTATGAAAAGGATTTACAAAAACTAAAAGTGGGGCAAACCATCCATTTTACACTTACCAATAATCCAGGGAAAGAATACGATGCCGATGTTTATGCCATTAGCAACACATTCGAACAAAGCACCAAAGCTATTTCAGTTCATGCTATGGTAAAAGGTAATAAGCAAGGTTTGATTGATGGAATGAACATAACCGCATTGGTAAGTTTAGAAAATGCTACCGTTGATGCAGTGCCTACTAACGCCATTGTAAACCACGAAGGGCAGGACTATATTTTTATTGTTACTGAGGCCCATAGCGAGGAAGAACACCACAACGAACCAGATACTATCGAACACAAGCATGATGATAGCGGACATCAGCATAACGAAAAAATAGAACCCGATCACAAAGTACTAGGAACAACTTTTGAAAAAATTCCTGTTCGCAAAGGCACTAGCGATGTGGGTTACAGCGAAATTACATTACTTAAAGAAATTCCAGCCAACAGTAAAGTAGTGGTGAATGGAGCTTTTTTTATTTTGGCTAAAATGAATAATAAAGGCGAATCACACGAACACTAAAATTTAAAACTATGAGATTTAACACCACAATTCCAAAAGATCTAAAACCATACTTTCAAAAGGAACTAACCAAAGCTGAAAATACTTTTACCAAAAAGCATTATCAGCAAAGTTGGCGACACTTGGAAAGGGCACATATACTTGGACAACCTTACCCATTTGCACATTCCTTTGTTCATTGGAAAATGTTATTGTTCGGTTTCAAAACAAAAAATACCAAGGAAATAATCGGCCAAATTCCAAGACTTTTAGTGGGTGGCGTAAAATCCTTTGTTGGAAACATTCCTATTGGAAATACAGGAGGTGCAAATGTTCCACCATTGCAACAAATGGAAATACCAGAGGATTTATTAACAATTATAAAGAAACATTCAAATCATGAAACTACCATTCAACGATAGAAAATTCCTATTTCTACTTTTGGCAATTACCATCGTAGTTGCTTTAGAAGTTTTATCCATTCTGGGCTTACACATACCAATGCCCTATGCTCCATTTGTTTTTGCTACTTTCATTCTAGGCATTGGCTACAATGTTTTGTGGAACGGAGTAAAAGCAATCTTCAAACTCAAGTTCAGCAGTATCAATTTACTAATGACAATTGCTGTTCTCGGAGCATTTTATTTACGCGAATATCCAGAAGCAGCAGTTGTTATTGTACTATATGTCTTAGGCGAACGCTTAGAAGATATTGGGATAGAAAATTCAAAATCTGCATTAGATGAATTGGTAAGCAAGGCACCAAAAACAGCTTTTGTTAAAGAACTAAATGAATTTGTTACTATTGATAAAATTGCAGTCGGTACTATAATTCAAGTGAAAGCAGGTGAAATGATACCGCTTGACGGAAAAATAATTTTAGGAGAAACTACCGTTGACGAGGCTGCTATTACGGGCGAACCCATACCCAAAGACAAACACATAGGCGATAATTTATTTGCTGGAACATTGAACAAAAATGGTTTTATAGAAATTGAAACAACAAAACTTTCTGTTGATACAACTTTTTCAAAAATCATTCGCCTGACCTTTGAAGCACAGGGCAATAAGAGCGAAACACAAAAATTTATTCAGAAATTTTCAAAGTATTACACACCTATCATTATTGCAATGGCAATTTTGGTTTTCGTAATTCCAGTTTTTGTTTTGCATTTAGATTTGAACCATTGGTTACAACAAGCCATTACACTTTTAGTAATTGCTTGTCCTTGTGCATTAGTCATATCAACACCAGTAGCCATTTATGCAGCGATCGGAAACGCATCAGCAAAAGGTGCATTGGTAAAAGGTGGAAAATACATCGAAGCACTTGCATCTATAAAGGCAATTGCGTTAGACAAAACACGCACTATCACTTTCGGAAATCCAATAGTTTCAGATGTGTTTCCGTTAAACAGTACAAGCCGAGAAGAACTATTGGCTTGCACCGCAGGAGCAGAAATTTTCAGCGAACACCCATTGGCACAAGCCATAGTTAATGCTAGCATAAAGGAAGGATTTGAACCACACAAAACTGAAGGTTTCAAAAGCATTATGGGCAAAGGGGCGATAGCAAAATGTTTGGTCTGTGAAGATGAAACTATTTATGTTGGCAAGTTGGAATTTATAAAAGAACATCAGCACACCGATATCGAAGCTGAAAAAATTGTAGAGCAACTTTCAGCACAAGGTAAAACAAGTGTAGTCATAAGTTTTGGTGATGGTGTAGCAGGTGTAATAGGTTTAATGGATGAAATAAAACCCGACAGTTTAGTAGCATTAAAAGAAATAGAAGCAATGAATATAGAACCTGTTATGCTCACAGGGGATAGTGAAAAAGCAGCAAACTATGTAGCCGAGCAAGTTGGCATTAAAAAAATATTCGGCAATATGTTACCCGAAAACAAAGCCGAAAAAATAAAAGAACTTTTGCAGCAATATAAATATGTAGCAATGGTAGGCGATGGCATAAACGATGCACCAGCATTGGCACAAAGCACAGTAGGTATAGCAATGGGAGCAGCAGGCAGCGACACCGCTATCGAAACTGCAAATATTGCATTGATGAACGACAAACTTTCACTCATACCTTTTCTTATTCGTTTGAGTAAAAAAACATTACGCAGAATAAAATTCAACACCATTGGAGCAATAGCCGTAAAATTGATATTCATAACCCTTGCATTTATCGGTTACAGCAATTTAGTTTTCGCAATTGCTGCTGATGTAGGTGTGACATTAATCGTAATTTTGACAAGTTTGAATTTGATGAAGTTTGAAAATAAAATTGCAATTGCACAATGAAACCAACAATCTTGACGACACAGCATACAAAGCTAACGCATTTGCACTCACATTTGC
>CANNIS010000028.1 GCA_947505035.1 Sphingobacteriales bacterium | reverse complement strand
TGACTATAGCGTGGGTGTCCACCTCTTCCCATTCCGAACAGAGAAGTTAAGCCCCACAGCGCCAATGGTACTGCAGTAAAATGTGGGAGAGTAGGTCGTTGCCAAATTTTATTCAAGCCCAGATCAGTAATGTTCTGGGCTTTTTTTTTGAAATTATTTTAAGATTGCCCAAGGGATAATATTAGGTCTATTTTAAAACATAATATCGATTATCGGGTTTAATCTTTACCTTTGTAATTATTAATTTATTTCAAATCCTTAATTAACATTAATGAAGTTTTTTGCTGAGCAACGTGGAGAAGTGATGAAACATATCGAACAATTTGTGCTCGATAATATATTTACCTACCTCAAACAAGTCGAAGAAAATTGGCATCCAAGCGATTTCTTACCAGATACCCAAAACAGTAGTTTTATTGCAGATTTAAAAGATTTACAATCTTCTGCAAAAGAATTACCCTACGATTTAATAGCTGTATTAATTGGTGATACCATTACCGAAGAAGCATTGCCTACTTACGAAACTTGGCTTTCGCAAATTTCAGGTGTTTCTAAAGAGCACAATGGTGGTTGGAATAAATGGTTGCGTTATTGGACAGCCGAAGAAAATCGCCATGGTGATTTATTAAATAAATACTTATACCTATCGGGTAGGGTAAATATGAAACAATTAGAAATCTCTACCCAATATTTATTAGCAGACGGAATGGAAATTGGAACAGGAACCGATCCGTACCGAAACTTTATTTATACTTCTTTTCAAGAAACGGCTACTAATATTTCGCACAGACGCGTTGCATCATTAGCAAAGGCAAATGGCGATCCAACGCTGGCTAAAATGTGTGCGGTTATTGCAGCAGACGAGGCCAGACATGCTAAAGCCTATAAAACCTTTGTCAGTAAAATTTTAGAAGTGGACACGAGCGAAATGCTGGTTGCTTTTGAAGTGATGATGAGAAATAAAATTGTGATGCCTGCGCATTTTTTAAGAGAAGCAGGCGTAAAAATGGGCGAAACTTTCGATCATTTTTCTGATGCAGCTCAAAGATTAGGCATTTATACTTCAGCAGATTATATTCAAATCTTAGTGGATTTAATAGAAGAGTGGAAAGTAGATAGCTTAACAGATTTAACCGATTCGGGTGAAAAGGCCAGAGATTACTTAATGGCTTTACCAGATAGGTTAACGCGTATTGCACAACGTATGAAAACCCCAGAATTACAATATAAGTTTAGCTGGATTACTGCCTAAGTGAATTACATCTATTTCATGTGAAACACAAGTAGCATCAGTAGGATTCGCAAAAGTTCAAATGACTTTTTGAAAAACAGCCTAATTGAATTAAATAAAAAAAGCTCCATTTTGTGGAGCTTTTTTTATTTACATATTTCTTCTGTATTGTCCGCCTACGGCATATAGGGCGTTAGATATTTGTCCAATCGAGCAATATTTACTCACTTCCATTAGGGCTTCGAATATATTGCCATTACTGATAGCTTGATGTTGTAAGTTTTTCAGTAAGTCATCTTTTTTACTAGCGTTTCTTTGACAAAATTGCTCCAAGGCATTAATTTGAAATTGTTTTTCTGCTTCGGTTGCACGAATAACTTCTGAAGGAACAATAGTTGGAGATCCATTTTTATTTAAGAAGGTATTTACTCCTACTATTGGAAATTCTCCATTGTGTTTGAGTGTTTCGTAATACAAAGATTCTTCTTGAATTTTACTTCTTTGATACATTGTTTCCATTGCACCTAGCACACCACCTCTATCCGAAATTCTTTTGAACTCTTCTAAAACGGCCGCTTCTACTAAGTCGGTTAGCTCTTCTATAATAAAGGCGCCTTGTAAAGGATTTTCGTTTTTCGCTAATCCTAATTCTCGGTTAATAATCAACTGTATAGCCATTGCACGTCTTACAGATTCTTCAGTAGGGGTCGTAATGGCTTCGTCGTAAGCATTGGTATGTAAAGAATTACAGTTATCATATATCGCATACAATGCTTGCAAGGTAGTTCTGATATCGTTGAAATCTATTTCTTGTGCATGTAAAGACCTACCCGATGTTTGGATATGGTATTTGAGTTTTTGCGAACGATCGTTTCCTTTGTATTTATGTTTGATGGCTTTTGCCCAAATTCTTCTGGCAACTCTTCCAATTACTGCATATTCTGGATCAATTCCATTCGAAAAGAAGAAAGAAAGATTGGGTGCAAAGTCATCAATTTTCATGCCTCTGCTTAAATAATATTCTACAAATGTAAATCCATTACTTAAAGTGAAGGCGAGCTGAGATATAGGATTTGCGCCAGCTTCGGCGATATGGTATCCCGAAATAGAAACAGAATAAAAATTCCTTACCTGTTGATCAATAAAATACTTTTGAATATCGCCCATCATTCTCAAGGCAAATTCAGTAGAAAAAATACAGGTATTTTGCGCTTGGTCTTCTTTTAAAATATCAGCTTGTACCGTACCTCTTACATTTGCAATTGCTTTGATTTTTATTTGCTGATAAATATCGGTGGGTAATACTTGATCTCCTGAAACACCTAATAGCATTAAACCTAAGCCATTATTCCCTTTCGGTAATTCACCTTGATAAAGCGGTCTTGGAATGCCTAGTTTTTGATAAATAGCATTGATTTTAGCTTCCACCTCTTTTTCCAGCCCATTTGCTTTGATATAAATTTCGCATTGCTGATCTATAGCTGCATTCATGAAAAAGCCAAGCATCATAGGTGCTGGACCGTTGATAGTCATGGAAACCGAAGTGCTCGGCGAACATAAATCAAATCCTGAATATAATTTTTTGGCATCATCTATGGTGGCAATACTTACACCCGCGTTACCAATTTTTCCATAAATATCTGGTCTAACATGCGGATCTTCTCCATATAATGTTACCGAGTCGAATGCGGTAGAAAGCCTATGTGCAGGCTGTCCTAGCGAAACGTAATGAAATCTTTTATTGGTTCTTTCGGGTCCACCTTCGCCAGCAAACATTCTGGTTGGATCTTCGCCTTCTCTTTTCAATGGGAATACACCCGCTGCGTATGGAAATTCGCCGGGTACATTTTCTGTTAGTAACCAATTTAACACATCGCCCCATGCCTCATACCTTGGTAAAGAAATTTTAGGGATTTGTAGTTTTGATAAACTCTCGTAATAAAGTGATTGTTTAATTTCTTTTCCGCGTACTTCGTAACTAAAAAATTCTGCTTTGTATTTTTGTAAAGTTGCTGGCCATTCGTTGAGTAAGCGTTTGCAATCAAAATGCAATTGTTCGCTTAATTGTTCAAATCGCTGTTCGAGCGGCGCGGTTTCTATTACATTGTTTTTAGTTTCGTTTAAAAGCGTAATAGTGCCTCTTAATTGAAACATATTTTGGGCAATTTTCACTTGCTCTTTTACCCACAAATGGTAAGCTGCGTTGGCTTCTGCAATTTCGGCTAAGTACCTTGTTCTATCTGGCGGAATGATATAAATCTTTTCAGATTTGGCTGCCGATAAAGGTAATTTTGATTTAAATCCAATACCGGTTTTAGTACTGATGGTATGAATCAAAGCAGAATACAAAGCATTCATGCCTGGATCGTTGAATTGCGAAGCCATGGTACCAAAAACAGGCACCGCATCGTCTGCTAAATCAAATTGCTGGTGATTTCTTTTGTATTGTTTTTTAACATCACGAAGGGCATCTAAAGCCCCACGTTTATCAAATTTATTGATGGCAACTACATCGGCAAAATCAAGCATATCGATTTTCTCTAATTGCGTAGCGGCGCCAAATTCTGGCGTCATTACATATAAAGAAACATCGCAATGCTCGGTAATTTCTGTATCCGATTGTCCAATACCCGAGGTCTCTACAATAATTAAATCGTAGGCTGCAGCTTTGCAAATATCTATCGCTTCTTGCACATATTTTGAAAGTGCCAAGTTGGCTTGTCTAGTCGCTAAAGAGCGCATATACACTCTTGGATTGTTAATCGAATTCATACGAATACGATCACCTAATAATGCGCCACCTGTTTTTCTTTTAGAAGGATCGACCGAAATAATGGCAATAGATTTATCTTCAAAGTCAATTAAATAGCGCCTTACGAGCTCATCTACCAAAGATGACTTTCCTGCACCTCCGGTGCCGGTGATACCTAATACCGGTATTTTTTTCCCATTTATTAATTGCTGAATTTCTTTTAAAAAATGTTCGGCATTTGCTGGAAAGTTTTCGGCAACGGTAATTGCATGTGCAATTTTAGCGGCTTCTTTATTTTGAATTACTTCAATGCTACCATCAATTTGATTCCTAGTTAAGAAATCACATTGTTGCATCATATCATTGATCATGCCTTGCAAGCCCATTTTTCTTCCATCGTCTGGAGAATAAATTTTAGCAATGCCATAATTTTGTAATTCTTTAATTTCGGTAGGTAAAATTACACCGCCTCCTCCTGCAAATATTTTAATATGTCCGGCGCCTTTTTCTTTTAACAAATCGAACATGTAACGAAAATATTCGTTGTGTCCGCCTTGGTAAGAAGTCATGGCAATTCCTTGTACGTCTTCTTGAATAGCACAGTTTACGACTTCTTCTACAGAACGGTTATGTCCAAGATGAATCACTTCTGCGCCAGATGATTGTAAAATGCGGCGCATAATATTGATGGTTGCATCGTGCCCGTCAAATAACGAAGCGGCCGTTACAAATCGAATCGTATTTTTTGGTTTATAAACTGCTATTGTTTCCATAGGTGGATATTCGGTATAGGCTGCAAATTAAGAAAAAATCTGCCTAATTTTGGCGTTTAAGGCTATTTATTGCGCTAATCCTAGCATTTTCCTTAAATTGACCATTTATTATAAAATTTAAAATACTTGATAATCAAGATGTTAAATTTAATATTGTATTTTTTTAGAAACAGATGCAACCTTTAACTGCCTTTAATCATCTTATAAGTAATGACGCCAAAACGAGAAGATAAATTAACAGAATTCAGGTTAATTGAAGGGTGTGTAAAAGGAGATAGGCGTTCGCAAGAATTATTATATCAGTTATTTGCTAAAAAAATGTTTGGTATATGTTTGCGTTATACAAATGATGAATTTGAAGCGCAAGAAGTTTTGCAACTGGGTTTTATAAAATTGTTTTATAAAATGAAGGCCTTTAAAAACGAAGGCTCATTTGAAGGTTACCTTAGAAAAATAATGGTCAATACCGCCATCGAATATTTTAGAAAAAATCAAAGAAGTTTATTGCTGGTCGATTTAGCAAGTGCAGATTCGGAAAGTTTGCCAAGCAACCCAACGGCTGTTTTTGAACAAAAAGATTTAATAAAATTAATACAAGGTTTAGCACCCGGATTTAGAATGGTATTTAATTTGTTTGCAATAGAAGGCTATTCGCATCAAGAAATCGCAGAACAATTAGGCATATCAGAAGGTACCTCTAAATCACAATTGGCTAGGGCCAGGATAATATTACAAGAACGCTTAAAAAAGCTAGAAACATTAAGTCATGAGCCAATCAGGTAAAAATAAAATTGATCAATTATTCGAGGAGTCACTGCGCGACTATCCTGCTGCAGTGGAGCCCGAATTATGGTCGAAAATTGACCATCAATTATCCAAGAAAACAAAAAAGAACATTTACTTAAGGTATGCTGCTGCAGTGGCAATCCTTATCGGCTTTGTTATAGTTTTTCAGTTTAATGATATTTTAAAACCAACGGAAATTGAAAACCTGGCTATAGTTGAACAATCAAGCAAAGTTCCTGAAACTCAAAATTCAATTTCAGTACAAACGCCTATAACTACTAAAATTACAAAGCAAAACGATCAAAGAATTGCAGGAGTAGTAGAAGTAAAATCAAAGGCAAATAAATCTATTAAAGCCACAAAAAAATCAATTATCGATCTTCAGCCTAAATCCCCTATTAGAACCAATGCGGAGATTCAAGTAATTGAATTATTGAAGCAATTAGAGGTGCAGCAAGCACAGCAAGAAAAACCTACGGAAGAAGAATCAAAGCCTGTAATACCTATTAAAATAACCGCTCAACCAAGTAATGTGGCTATTCATACAGGTAGCAAAAAAGAAATTAATTCTGTTTTTGGCGTAGCCGCTTATATTGCTGAAATGGTATTTGGTAATTCGAAATTAGAACTAATTGCCATTAATAACATGCCCAATGGCGCTAGAAAATTATCCCTAAATTTGGGTATTGTAAAAGTGAATCAAATTAAAAATAATAAATAATATGAAAAAAATAAGTTCAAGCATCTTGATGGTGATTGCCTGCGTAGGAATTTCTTTTGCGCAACAAAAAACAGTTATTATTAAATCGGATGCCCTAGTTGCTCCAGTTGCACCACCCGCAATAGTTACACCACCGGTTCCGCCCGTACCTCCAACAGTTATTGCTGGCACTTCTAAGCAAGTAAAAATGATTCGCATCGAAAAAAACAGAGATGGATCAAGCGCGCCTGAAACAATAATGATCCAATCGGATTCAGAACCTGGCGCAAATAAGCAAGTAAAAATGATTCGCATCGAAAAAAACAGAGATGGATCAAGCGCACCTCAATCGATGATTATTCAAACGGATTCAAATGGTGGCGAAAACAAGCAAGTAAAGATCATTCGCATCGAAAAAAATAATCAAATGAGGGGAGGAGCTCCTTCGCAAATGACCATCACTATTGATTCTACTGTTAATGGTAAAAGGCAAGTGAAGATCATTCGCATGGAGAAAAATGATGATCGTAAAATGCGTGCAGGTAAAAGAATGCGTCGCAATAATTCAAATGAAAATACCGTAATGATTTATTCTGATGGGAAAGTAAACATAGACTCTTTAATTAAATTAGACACCACACAGATTTCTATTTTAAACAAAAAAATTGTCATTATTGGAGAACCAGATATTCAAAAAATTTATATTGAAAATGATACCCTAGGCGATTTCTTTGATCATTCGGAATTCAATAGAGAATTTAAAGAATTCGATAAAGAATATAAAGGGTACAAGAAAAACCGTAAAAATGGTGATCGTAAAGCGCAGAAAAGTGTTAAAAAATTCAAAGATGACAGAGGGGGTTTGGAATTTAGTATCGGCTACAATGCTTGGCTAGACAATGGCTCAACGGCTTTGTCATTAGCTAATAGTAATTTAGAATTAATCAATAGTAAATCTTCGAATGTTAATTTATCGTATGTAAATTATTTTAAAATTTATAAAAACAATATCCAGTTTTCTGCAGGTGTTGGTATTGATTGGAACAACTATCGTTTTAGTAAAAATATTACTTTAAGTCCAAAAGCAGATTCGATGAATCTTGTGGTAGACAATATTAATTATTCAAAAAATAAATTAATGGCTAAATATGTAACTGTACCATTGCAATTGCATTTTTCAACTAAGCCGAATAAAAAGGGCGACATGCTTGGCATTGCTGGCGGTGTAGAGCTTGGCTATTTATTAAACGGCCGTCAAAAACAAATTAGCGAAGAAAATGGTAAGCAAAAAATTGATGATGACTATAATTTGGCTGATTTAAGATTAGGTTACACCCTTTGCGCAAATTATGGTAATACGGGTATTTATGCGAAATATTATCCAAATAGCACATTTAAAGAAATGCAAGGACCAAATTTAAATACCTTTTGCATTGGATTTAAATTCGGCTTAGATTAAATTTTGTTTTGTTTAATGCATACAAAGCCCCTCGTGAACAGCAGGGGCTTTGTTTATTTAAAGGGTTTAGTATATTTGTTTTCAAATTTAAATGAACTGAAGTATGAAAAAATTAAGTCTGCTTTTATTGGTTACCTTAATCTTCAACAGCAAAATTACCTCTGCACAAACTTTGGTGAATGCTGGTTTTGAGAATTGGACCAATGTGATCTTGTTTAGTGAGCCAAATGGCTATGTAAGCTCGAATTATTTCTCGATTATTTTAGGAACAGGGGGTTTACCAAGAGCCAATGTATCTAAATCATCAGGTGTAAAACACGGCGGCACTTACGCTGCAAAATTAGTATCTTATGCACAAAATACCGGCGATAGTTTAGGTGTACCAGGTTTATTAATTACGGGTAGTTTAGACATTGCTAGTGCTGCAATTACTCCGGGTTTCCCATATGTTGGAAGGCCCGCAGCGCTTCGTGGATATTATAAGTATGCACAAGGTTTGTTACCAGATTCTGGTACCGCATTGGTTTCCTTAATGAAAAGAAATATACTTACCGGACAGCAAGAAGCTGTTGCTGTTGGCTTTGGTGTTTTTTCGAATAAAACAACCTTTAGCGAGTTTAGTGTTCCATTGTTTTATGCAAGTACTGAAATGCCAGATACGGCTATCATTGTTTTCAGTACGACAAGTTCTTTATCTACCGATTCTGCTGCCTTAACTAGCGCACCTGTAGGATCTATTTTGTTCTTAGATGATTTATCTTTTTTTGGAAGTGTAGCAGCCGGCTTAGAAAGCATTGATGAGTTATTACAAGTGAGTACTTATCCAAATCCTAGCTCAGATTTAGTTCATATCACATTTATACAGAAGGCTGCAGGAGCAGGCCAGTTGACCATTAGAGACCTAACAGGTAAATTAATTTATCAGCAGGCAATTAATTTATCAGCTGGTAAAAACGAAATTCCGGTAGCCACCAAAGATTGGGACTCGGGCTTATATTTATATCAAATAAATACGCCAGAAGGAATGGTTAACCGATCGTTATCAGTGATTAAATAATTTGATTTGTGTTTGAAATATTATTGATTGGAGTTTGTATTCTTGAATCACCAACTCGCGAAAAAAAATCGCGAGAAATAACTCGTGCCAAAAAAAAATCAAATCAAACAACTTTCGACAATTAAAATCGCGGCATAAAAAAAGCGTTGAAGAAATTCAACGCTTTTTTTATATAATCTTTTTTGAAATTAAATAGATTCTGCTAAAACTATTACTTTGTTGTTTAATACTTCTATTACACCACCCGTAATTTCGAATTCCATTTTACCGTCTTTACCAGTTAATTTAACTATACCTTTTTCAAGAGTTGAAATAATTGGCGCGTGATTATTTAATACTTCAAAAGAACCCTTTGCTCCTGGAACTGAGACAGCGCTTACTTCTCCGGAGAATACTTTTTTATCTGGTGTTAATATATCTAATTGCATGGGTTCGATTTATTTTAAAATAAATTAAGCGTTTGCTTCAGCTAATAATTTCTTACCTTTTTCTATAGCTTCTTCAATGGTTCCAACTAAGTTGAAAGCCATTTCTGGAATTTCGTCTACTTCACCATTCATGATCATATTAAATCCTTTGATGGTTTCTTTGATGTCTACTAATACGCCTTTTAAGCCTGTAAATTGTTCTGCCACATGGAAAGGTTGAGATAAAAATCTTTGCACTCTTCTCGCTCTTGAAACAATTAATTTATCTTCTTCAGATAATTCGTCCATACCTAAAATGGCAATGATATCTTGTAATTCTTTGTAACGTTGTAAAATCATTTTTACACGTTGCGCACAATCATAATGTTCGTCACCAATTACTTCTGGAGATAAAATTCTTGAAGTAGAATCTAATGGATCTACTGCAGGATAAATACCTAATTCAGCAATTTTTCTACTTAATACCGTAGTTGCATCTAAATGGGCAAATGTGGTTGCTGGTGCAGGGTCTGTTAAGTCATCGGCAGGAACATATACTGCTTGTACCGATGTAATAGAACCTCTCTTGGTAGAAGTAATACGCTCTTGCATCATACCCATTTCGGTTGCCAATGTTGGTTGGTAACCTACCGCAGATGGCATACGACCTAATAAAGCCGACACCTCAGAACCTGCTTGGGTAAATCTGAAAATGTTATCGATAAAGAATAAGATATCTTTTCCACCTGATTGCTCATCGCCATCACGGAAATATTCTGCAATGGTTAAACCAGACAAGGCAACACGCGCACGTGCTCCAGGAGGCTCATTCATTTGTCCGAAAACAAATGTTGCTTTTGATTCTTTTAATGCATTTTTATCAACTTTAGATAAATCCCAATCGCCATTTTCCATCGCATGTTTGAAATCATCACCGTAGCGAATAATATTAGCTTCGATCATCTCTCTTAATAAGTCATTACCTTCACGGGTACGCTCACCAACACCTGCGAATACAGAAAGACCATCGTATGCTTTTGCGATATTGTTAATTAATTCTTGAATTAATACAGTTTTACCTACACCGGCACCACCGAACAAACCAATTTTACCACCTTTTGCGTAAGGCTCTAATAAGTCAATTACTTTAATACCTGTAAATAAAATCTCGGTTTCGGTAGATAAATCTTCGAAACGAGGTGGTTTATTATGGATTGCACGACCTCCTTCTGTAGAAAGGTTTTCCATACCATCTATGGCTTCTCCTACTACATTGAATAATCTTCCTTTGATTCCTTCGCCAATAGGCATTTTAATAGGAGAGGCAGTATCAATTACATCCATTCCACGAACTAATCCGTCTGTAGAATCCATGGCAATGGTACGCACGCGGTCTTCTCCTAAATGTTGCTGACATTCTAAAACGATTTTTTGACCGTTTTCTTTCATTACGTACATCGCATCTAAGATGTTTGGTAATTTAGCGTTCTCAGCAGCAAAACTTACATCGACAACTGGACCGATAATCTGTGCAATTTTCCCAATATTTGGCATGTTTATTTGTTTTTTTTGTTAAAAATAATCCTTAAAAAGGTGTTTTTTTGATGTCGCAAAGTTAATTTTTCTATCCCAAAGTTCAAACCTTTTCTGTAAATAATTTCAAATTTAGGGCTGATTTTTTATTAAGTCTCTAAATGCTTGTTTTAGGGCCATTGAATGCCATTTACAAGGTTATAGCCTATTTGAAAAAATGAATTTAAAATTTATTGAAAAATCATGAAAAAGCCCTTTTGAAAAATAAATTCCTATAAATCAAGCCTTAAAAAAAATGTGGAAAATTAGCCAAAAAGGAGCGAAGCATATCCTTAACTTTGAATCTACAATTTTGTCATTATGCCCGACTTTTCACATTTACATGTTCATACGCAGTTTTCTCTTTTAGATGGGGCTGCAGATGTAAAGAAGCTTTTCAAAAAAGCAGCTGCCGATGGCATGAAAGCAATGGCTATTACCGACCATGGTAATATGTTTGGAGTTTTTAAGTTTGTGGCCGAGGCGGCTAAACACAATGTAAAACCCATTGTGGGTTGTGAATTTTATGTAGTTGAAAATAGACATAAGCGTCAATTCACCAAAGACGATCGAGATCAAAGATTTCATCAATTATTATTAGCCAAAAATCCGAAGGGTTATCAAAATTTATTAAAACTCTGTTCGCTTGGATACATCGATGGTTTATACGGAAAATATCCTCGCATCGATAAAGAATTAATTTTGCAATACCACGAAGGCCTCATCGCGACTACCTGTTGTATTGGGGCTTCTGTGCCTAAAGCAATTTTAAGAAAAGGCGAACAAGAGGCCGAAAAAGAATTTAAATGGTGGCTCGATATTTTTGGTGAAGATTATTATGTCGAATTGCAAAGGCATGATATGCAAGAGCAAGAAAAAGTCAATCAAGTATTACTAGGCTTCGCAAAAAAATATAATGTAAAAGTAATTGCATCAAACGATGCACATTATGTAGATCAAAAAGATTCGAATGCGCACGATATTTTATTGTGTATCAACACGGGTGAAAAGCAAAGCACGCCAACCATGAAAGAGTTTTCGGACGACGAAACTTTTACAAAAGGAAGAAGATTTGCTTTTTACAACGACCAATTTTATTTAAAAACACAGGCAGAAATGAATAAATTGTTTCAGGATATTCCAGAAGCAATTGATAATACAAACGAGATTGTAGATAAAGTAGAACACTTGAAACTAAAGCAAGATATCATGTTGCCGAATTTTCAAATTCCAACTAATTTTACATCTCAAGATGAGTATTTGCATCATTTAACTTATACAGGTGCGAAAGAAAGATACCGTGATATTTCTCCTGAAATAGAAGAGCGTTTGAATTTTGAATTGCATACCATTCGCACCATGGGTTTTGCAGGTTATTTTTTAATTGTAGCAGATTTTATCAAAGCAGGCAGAGACATTGGTGTTTTTGTAGGTCCTGGAAGGGGTTCTGCTGCTGGTTCTGCGGTGGCTTACTGCATCGGCATCACCAACATAGACCCCATAAAATACAATTTACTTTTTGAGCGTTTTTTAAATCCAGATAGAAAGTCAATGCCCGATATTGATACCGATTTTGATGATGAAGGCCGCCAAAAAGTGATCGATTATGTAGTCGAAAAATATGGTAAAAATCAAGTTGCGCAAATTGTAACTTACGGTACCATGGCTGCAAAAATGAGTATCAAAGATGTAGCACGAGTAATGGATTTGCCTTTGCAAGAATCTAATGCACTTGCAAAATTGGTACCCGATAAACCTGGTACAGAATTAAACAGGGTGATGTTGGCTAACATCGATGGTCCGGGCGGATTAAAAGAGGTCGAGGCTTATCAGCCCGAAGATATAGAGAATATAAAAATTCTGCGGGAGATTTATAAAACAAAAGATTTAAAAGCAGATGTGCTTCGCGAAGCCTTAATTCTAGAGGGTTCCGTGCGTGGAACAGGAATACATGCAGCAGGTATTATTATTGCCCCTAAAGATTTAACAGAAATTGTTCCTGTTGCCACTTCTAAAGAAACAGAATTACTTATTACCCAATACGATGGTAAAGTAATCGAAGATGCGGGCGTAATTAAAATGGACTTTTTGGGTTTAAAAACGCTCACCATAATTCGTGATGCTTTAGTCATGATCAAAAAAAATAAAGGAATCGAAATTGATATCGATAAAATTCCTTTAGATGATTCAAAAACATTGGCACTTTATCAAAGAGGAGATACCAACGGAACTTTTCAGTTTGAATCTCCAGGCATGATGAAACATTTAATCGACCTAAAGCCCGATAAATTTGAAGATTTAATTGCCATGAACGCCTTGTATAGACCAGGCCCTATTCAATATATTCCAAAGTTTATTGCCAGAAAACATGGCAGAGAACAAGTAAGTTACGACTTACCAGAAATGGAAGAATATTTGAGTGATACTTATGGAATTACTGTTTATCAAGAACAGGTGATGTTGCTTTCGCAAAAAATTGGCGGCTTTACTAAAGGGCAAGCAGATACCTTACGAAAAGCAATGGGTAAAAAAGACCGTCAAATATTAGATGGTTTAAAAAGCACCTTTATTAATGGTGCAATAGAAAAAGGCTTAAACGAAACGGCATTAAATAAAATTTGGACCGATTGGGAAGCCTTTGCTTCTTATGCTTTTAATAAATCGCATTCTACTTGTTATGCCTTTGTTGCATTTCAAACGGCCTATTTAAAAGCCCATTATCCTGCAGAATTCATGTCTTCTGTATTGACGCATAATTTAAATAATATTGATAAAATTACTTTCTTTATGGAAGAAGCGCGCCGAATGAATATTTCGGTTTTAGGGCCAGACATTAACGAAAGTATTTATCCTTTTTCGGTAAACGAAATAGGGCAAATTAGATTTGGCTTAGGCGCAATTAAAGGAGTTGGAGAGGCTGCAGTGCTATCTATCATTGAAGAGCGAGATCAACAGGGGAAGTTTTCTTCGGTATTTGATTTAGTACGAAGAATTAATTTAAGAACAGCCAATAAAAAAACTTTCGAATCTTTAGCACAAGCTGGCGCATTTGATTCTTTTGGCATTCATAGGGCTGCATACTTTAATATAGAAAGCAACGAATCGCAAACTACGCTCGAAAAACTCATTCGTTTTGGGGCAAATTACCAAGATAGTTTAACAACATCGCAGTCTTCGCTTTTTGGTGCAGGTACTGCGGCACATATTCCAGAACCTAAATTACCAAGCTGCGAGGAGTGGGGATTTTTACAAAAACTACGATTCGAAAAAGAGGTTGTTGGATTTTATATTTCGGGTCACCCATTAGATGAATACAAATTTGAATTAAGTAATTTTTGTTCGGCAACAATTGCAGATTTAAAAATGGTTCAAAAGTTTGCGGGCAATTCTAATTCTTTTATTAATAATAAAGCATCCGATTCGGAAGGGGATCTTGGGCAAACGGTGCAAGAGCAAGATATCGAGCGCTTCGACCAAATGAAAAACAGAGAGTTGGCGGTTGCAGGTATGATTACCATTGCTTCGCACAGAACCACCAAAACTGGCAAACCTTATGGTACTTTTATGTTGGAAGACTACCAAGAAAGTCACGAAATGGCCTTGTTTGGAGAAGATTACATTAAATTCAAACAATTTATCACCGATGGCTATTTCTTATATATAAAAGGGAAGATTCAAGAGCGTTATGGCAGAAAAGGGGAATGGGAGTTTAAAGTGAATTTTATGCAATTGTTACCAGAAGTGAGGGATAAAATGGCTAAAAATATGACCATATATATTTATCTTAGCGACTTAAACGAAGCAGTGGTAGACAGCATTACTGGTTTGATTGAACAAAATAACCAGTTAGATTTACCACGTAACTGTAATCTGAAAATTGGAATTATAGATACAGAAGATGGCATTTCGGTAGAGGTGCCGAGTAGGAAATTTAAAATCAATCCTACTAACGAATTTATGCAAGGCCTCTCTAACTTAAATGGAGTAAATTACAGATTGAATTAGTAAATAAATAATAGAATTTAAACATATAAATAAACAAATCATGGCATTAGAAATAACAGATGCAAATTTTGACGAATTAGTCATGAAATCGGATAAGCCCGTATTAGTAGATTTTTGGGCAGAATGGTGCGGACCCTGCAGAATGGTTGGCCCCGTTGTAGAAGAGCTTGCTAAAGAATACGAAGGCAGAGCAATTATTGGTAAAGTAAATGTAGATAACAACCCCGAAATTTCTATGAAATTTGGTATCAGAAACATTCCTGCTTTATTATATTTTAAAAACGGTGAAATTGTAGACAAGCAAATTGGTGCAGTTCCTAAAAATGTTTTAGCGCAAAAACTAGATGCGCAAATGTAATTAATCAATATTGATTTTTAGATGCGTTAGCCTTTTCGGGCTAACGCATTTTTTGTAACAACAATACCAATAATTTTAATGGAATATTTTTCGGCACTCAAAGAATTGCAACAGTTTAAAAACCTCGAATACCTTGCAAAGCAAGTAGTAGAAGGTTTTGTGACGGGTTTGCATAAAAGTCCTTTTCATGGATTTTCTGTAGAGTTTGCCGAACATAAATCATACAATCCGGGCGATAGCATTAAAAATATTGATTGGAAACTTTACGGTAAAACAGAAAAGTTATATACTAAAAGATATGAAGAAGAAACCAATTTAAGGTGTCACCTAGTGTTGGACATTTCTTCTTCGATGTATTATCCAGCTGCAAAAGAAAATAAAATTCGGTTCGCCACATTATCGGCAGCGGCACTTATTATTTTACTGAAAAAACAAAGGGATGCATTTGCACTTACGATGTTCGACAATGAAATACAGTTTTCATCCGATGCAAAGTCAACTAGCACGCATCAAAAAAACTTATTTTTTGAATTAGAAAAAGCCTTAGGGGAAGCGCCAATTCAAGCTAAAACAGCACTTCCAGCGGTATTGAGTAGTTTGGCCGATCGAATTCCAAAAAGATCTTTGGTGATTATTTTATCCGACTTTTTTCAAAAAAACGAAAACCATGAGCAGATGTTTGCCGCATTGCAACATTTAAAATACAATCAAAACGAAGTGGTTTTATTTCATATAATGGATGAAAAAACAGAACTCGATTTAAATTTTAATACCCAACAAATTGAATTTGTTGATATAGAAAATGGGGAGGTTTTAAAGTTAAATACCAATAGCATTCAGCAGCAATATCAAGAAAGTGTCAAGTTATATTTAACCGAATTGCAAGCAAAATGCTATCAATATAAAATAGATTTTGTTCCAAGCAACATTACAGAAGGATTTGATAAGGTATTGACTAACTTTTTAATTAAGCGCAGTAAAATGCATTAATTTTGGCTAGCCATTTTTTCGATGGCGGCGAGTATAATGGCACAGGCCGATTGAATTTCTTCGGTGCTGATCGTCAATGGTGGTGCTATTCTCATCGAATCATCGCAATGTAAAAACCAATCTACAATAAGGCCATTTTCGATACATTCATCTATTACCTTTTTATTGAATTCGAAATTTTTTAATTGAATGGCAAGCATTAATCCTTGCCCTCTAAAAGCAATAATTTCGGGATGTATCAGTAATGTTTTAAATAAATTTCCTTTGTCAATTACACTTTCAATTAAGTTTTCTGATTCCAGTACTTCGAGCGTTGCCAGTGCAGCCGCGCAATTAATAGGATGTCCACCAAATGTAGTGATATGTCCAAGAATAGGATTTTCTTTTAAGGCGTTCATAATTGCAGCCGAAGAAATAAAAGCGCCCATAGGCATGCCGCCTCCCAATGCTTTTGCTAAAACTAAAATATCGGGAACAATATCATAATGCTCGAATGCCGAAAATTTTCCGCTACGCCCAATACCACATTGTATTTCATCTAATACCAATAAAGTGCCAGTTTCGGTACATTTTGCGCGAAGTGCTTTCCAATATGCTTTGTTTGCAATTTTAATTCCTGCTTCGCCTTGAATGGTTTCTATAAATACAGCAGCTGTTTTAGTACTGATTTTCTCTATCTCTGTTATTTCTCCAAAATCAATAAATCGAATATCGGGTAATAATGGTCGATAGGCTTGTTTAAAAGTTTCGTTACCCATGATACTCAAAGCACCGTGAGTGCTTCCATGATAAGAATTATTACATGCAATGATTTCGGATCTACCGGTAAATCTTTTGGCTAGTTTCATGGCGCCTTCAATGGCTTCGGAGCCCGAGTTAACTAAATAGATACTAGACAAGTTAGTAGGCAATAGCGAGGCTAATTTAGCCGCCAAAAGGGTTTGAGGCGTTTGAATATACTCGCCATAAACCATTAAATGTAAATATCGGTCGGCTTGATTTTTTATGGCATCAATTACCTTAGGGTGTCTGTGGCCAATAGAACTTACGCCAATTCCAGAAATAAGGTCGAGGTATTTTTTACCATCTTGGTCAATAAGATATAATCCTTGTGCATGGGTAATTTCAAGCGACAAAGGAAAATCTGTTGTTTGCGCATTATGGTTTAAAAAAAGCTGCCTCAAGTTTAACATATTCAAAAATACAAATAATCTCTAAAGGATTGTTAAATTTGAAATATGGTCCAAGAATTTTCTACTACCGCAACTGCTCATTTTCGCTGGATAGATATTGTCAATCCAAGTTTAGAAGAGTTACAAAATGTGGCTACCGAATTTAGTTTACATCCAACCTCTGTTCAAGATTGTTTAGATCCAGATCACTTGCCCAAAGTGGAAGAATTTGAACATTTCTTATTTATCATTACTCGAATTTATGATCAGGAACAAAAATCTGATGCCGATACCATTCAAGAAGTAAGCAGAAAGATTGCTATTTTTTGTGGAAAAGATTTTATCATTACTATACATAGAAGTGAGCAACCATTTTTGACAACTTTACATGAGAAAAATGTATTGCAAAATAAATGTAAAAATGTAATGCATTTACTTTATTTGATCATGAATAAGGTTATTCAATCTTACGAACAAACAGAAGATTTGTTGGCGGCGGAAATTGATTTTTACGAATCAAAAATATTTTTAAAATCACGCGTACCCAATTTATTAAAGAACCTTTATCAAATTAAAAGAAAATCTTCGGTGATTTCTAGAATTCTATTTCTCAGCAAATCCATTGTACACAGGCTTCAGGAAGGAGAGCGCAGAGATCCATTATACCGCGATGTGCTTGATAATTTTATTCAAATAGAAACCGGTTACGATCAAATTAATGAGCAAATCAACAATTTACTTTCCTTATATCTTTCTATTTCGGCACAGCGCACCAACGAGGTGATTCGTGTCTTAACCATATTCTCCGTTTTCTTTATGCCCTTAACTTTTATTGTTGGAATTTATGGCATGAATTTTAAAGTCATGCCAGAAATTGATTGGCAATATGGTTATGCATATGCTATTGTGTTAATGATTGCAGTTACCATCGCCATTTATTTTTGGTTTAAAAGAAAAGGGTGGTTATAAATATTTTACCTGCGAGCCATTACTTTTTGAACCGCCTCTACAATATTAATTGCATCTAATCCATATTTTGTCATCAATTGATCTGGCGTACCACTTTCTCCAAAAGTATCGTTAACGGCAACCATTTCGATTGGTGCTGGAAATTGTGTTGCTAATAATTGCGCAATGCTGTCGCCCAATCCACCATTTTTTTGATGTTCTTCTGCAGTTAC
>CANNIS010000027.1 GCA_947505035.1 Sphingobacteriales bacterium | reverse complement strand
TATTTTGTCATCAATTGATCTGGCGTACCACTTTCTCCAAAAGTATCGTTAACGGCAACCATTTCGATTGGTGCTGGAAATTGTGTTGCTAATAATTGCGCAATGCTGTCGCCCAATCCACCATTTTTTTGATGTTCTTCTGCAGTTACCACACACCTGGTTTTTTTAACAGATTGGATGATCGCCTGTGCATCTAATGGCTTGATCGTATGTATATTGATAATTTCGGCATTGATTCCCATTTCTGCTAATTGCTGACCTGCTTCAATGGCTTTCCATACTAAATGTCCAGTAGCAAAAATACTTACATCTTTTCCTTCGTTAAGCATCAAGGCTTTTCCAATTTCAAACACTTGATCTGCTGGTGTAAAATTTGGAACAGCGGGTCTGCCAAAACGTAAATAAACAGGACCACGATGTGCCGCAATAGCAATGGTTGCTGCTTTAGTTTGATTATAATCGCAAGGATTAATTACGGTCATGTTGGGCAACATTTTCATCAAACCAATGTCTTCTAATATTTGATGTGTGGCACCGTCTTCACCTAAAGTTAAGCCCGCATGCGAAGCACATATTTTTACATTTTTTTCTGAATAGGCAACCGATTGACGAATTTGATCATAGACTCTTCCAGTAGAAAAGTTTGCAAATGTTCCAGTGAATGGAATTTTACCACCAATGGTCATGCCTGCCGCCATTCCAATCATATTAGCTTCTGCAATGCCAACTTGAAAAAATCTTTCGGGATGGTCTTTTGCAAATGCATCCATTTTTAATGACCCTGTTAAGTCGGCACATAATGCGACTACATTTGGGTTAGTTTTTCCAAGTGCCGATAAGCCAGCGCCAAATCCTGATCTAGTGTCTTTTTTTTCTGTGTAAGTATATTGTTTCATTTTATATAATTTTAAAATCTAATGGTTGTAGAATTGCCAGAGCTAATTTTAAATCGTTCATCTCTGGTGGTCATGGCTCTTTTGGAGCCTTTGTTTTTATAAACTAATCGGTAATTTCCTGGTTGCAAAGTGATGGTTTCTGTAATAGTATTTCCATTGATATCGCATACCCAATCTAATGCTTGTCCTTTTTCTTTGAAAATACTACCTAGAACGGGAACTGCATTGGTATTTAATATAGTTACAATACCCGGTGCTGGAATTTTAATGGTAGTGAGTTCGCTCTGTGCAATGCGAGTAGCACGAATGCTAATGCGCGGTAATGTTAAAATTTCTACATTATATAAACCCGTAAGATATTTCCTTTTTTCGTTGATGGTTAATACATCGATGCTCTCTGTTTCATTTGCCTTACTGATTACACAGGCAAGTTCTTTATAAGTGCTCAGTCCATCGGTGGTAACAAGCAATTCTCCTTGAGCAGCAGCAATGTTGATGGTATTGTGTTGGTTAGTGGCAATACTCACATTTTTCTTTTCAATAGCAGGAATAGTGTGCAGCACAATATTATAATTATTAATGGGATCTATTTGTAAAGTATCTGCATTTCCTCTTGCATTCAAGGTATGTATAAAGTGATAGCGTTGCACACCCACCGTATTGTCATAAAAAGTAACAGGAATATTTGTTTCCGTTGCTTTCCCTTTTTCATCCAATAAATTTAACTGAAGCGTTGTATTGTTCAATATAAAATTCATGGTAGATTTGAGGGCTCTTTTAAAACCTATTTCATCTTGCGCGTCGTCGTATCTTCCAATACAATCAAATGTTGCAGCCGATTCGGCACTTAATCCTAAACCTATAATGAATGGTTGTAAAATAATTCCTTTTTGTTGTAGTTTTTTGGAGATTTCGCAAGCGTTTCCTTCGCATGATTCTATACCATCTGTTATAAGAATCACAATATTTCTACATTTTTCGTTACTACCAATAAAATCATTTGCGCATTGCTCTAAAGCATAGGCAATAGGAGTAATGCCTTTGGCTTGTAAGCTGTTTAATTTAAGTTTGATGTTGTTGGCATTGTTTGGTCTGATTGGTGTTTCTAAGCGAGCATCTTTGCAATCGTGTAAGCTTAGTGCAGACATACTACCAAAAACACGCAAGCCCATTTCGATATTTGGATTTTTTTGTAGACTATCTGCCATAGCAGCAATAACCGTTTTGGAGATTTTAAACCTATTGGAAGTGCTCCAATTATTTGTCATACTTCCAGATGCATCCATCATAAAAAGTATTCTTGTTTTAATATTGCTAATTGGTTTGCTTTGTGCAAATCCAATACTGGCAATACTTTGAAGTATTACTAAAAGTAAAACGAAGCGGTTTAATAACAGTTTGTTCATTTAAAAATTAGTAGTTGTTGCAATGCCAGAAACAATAGTAAATTTTTTCTGTACAGTTGATTTATTGCTGATGGCATTTTTTGCTCGGTAACTCAATTCGTAATTTCCAGGTTGCAATTGTATGCTTTGTTTATTTGTGCCTACTGGTAAAATAGCCACCTGTATTAAATTATTTTGTTCTCTTTTAAAAATAGAAAGATAGCCTGGTTGCGCTTTTAAAATTTGCAAAGATCCGGCAGCAGGAATATTGATATTATTTTGTTGCGATTGAATAATATTTACATCAGAGATTAAAATTTTAGGACATGTTAAAATTTCAACACTATAAACACCTGTTAAATAATTTTGGGTACTATTGATATTTTGGATATTTATTATTTGATTTTTTTGTTTAACTATGGCTTGTAAATTCTTGTATTTGCTAGTGCCTGCCATGTTTATTTTTAGAGAACCCTGCCCAGCAGTTGTTGCAGCTATGGTATGTTTGCCAGGGATTAATTCGATATTGTTGATTTCTTTAGCGGGTATCGTATGAATTTTTAAATCGTATTTTCTTTGAGGATCCACAAATAAAGTATCTGGATTGCCTGCCCCATTTAAGGTGTGAATAATATTGTATTTGATTGCTTTGTTCTCGTGATCATAAAATGTCATGTTGACATTTGTTTCAATTGGCTTTTCTGCTTCGTTTAATAAATTTACTTGCATGCTAGTAGGATTCATAATGGTAGAAATTACCACTTCACTAATTTGCTCTTTGAAATTTTTTGCACTTTCGTTGGCTTCAAATACTTGCCCTACGCAATCGAACTTTATTTTAGATTCAGTATTTAAACCTAATCCAATAATATAAGGTCTAAAAAAAATGCCTGCAGCTTGTAATTTTTCTGCCGCCAAACAAGCATCGCCTTCGCAATTTTCAAAGCCATCTGTTATTAATACAATTACATTTTTACATTCGTATTTAGTGAGTGTAAAATCGTTTACCGCTTGTTCCAATGACAACGCAATCGGCGAATAGCCTTTAGGATTGATATTCGCTAGGGTTGTGCTAAGATTAGCCGCAGTGCTTTTTGCAAAGGGCAATTCCAATTTAGTGTCTTTACAGTCTAAGGCTACTTTTTCGGATTGATGACCAAATATTCTTAGCGCAAAAGAAATGTTTTCTTTCGCTAAACTATCTGCCATATGGGTAATGATTGCTTTAGCCGCATCCATTCTATTTCCCTCTTGCCATTTGCCCGCCATACTTCCAGATGCATCGAGAATAAATAATAATCGAGTGGGTATTTTTTTTGTTTGTGCAAAGCCCTGGTTTCCTATAAATAAAAAGCAAAAGCTCACGCAAAATAAATTGCGTAGTAAATTACTTTTCAAATAATAGGTTGGCTTTTGCACTTAATTAATAATCTTTTAAAGTTTCTGTTAATTGCGCTAAAGCGGCTGCTAATTGTTCGTCGTTTGGTGCAACGCCATGCCATTTGTGAGAGCCCATCATAAAATCTACGCCAGCGCCCATCTCTGTTTTCATAATAATAACAATTGGCTTACCAGCACCAGTTTTTGATTTTGCTAATGCCAAACAATCGGTAAGCTCTTGCATGTTATTGCCATTGGTATGTAATACTTCCCAACCAAATGCTTCCCATTTAGCTGTTAAATTTCCAAGGCTTAATACTTGTTCGGTTGAACCATCAATTTGTTGGCCGTTATAATCAATGGTGGAAATTACACGATCCATTTTGTGGTGAGCAGCATACATCGCCGCTTCCCAAATTTGACCTTCTTGTAATTCGCCATCACCATGAAGGGTGTATACAATGGAGTTATCGTTGTTTAATTTTTTAGTTTCGGCTGCGCCTAATGCAACAGATAAGCCCTGGCCTAATGAGCCCGATGCCATTCTTATGCCAGGTAAATGTTCTGCAGTGGTAGGATGACCTTGCAGTCTAGTGTTTAGTTTTCTGAAGCTTGCCAATTCGGCAACTGGAAAATAACCAGCTCTTGCAAGTACCGAATACCATACAGGAGAAATATGTCCGTTTGATAAAAAGAATAGGTCTTCGTTTTTGCCATCCATCGAAAAATTGACATCGTGTTTCATTTGATGAAAATACAATGCGGTTACAAAATCTGCACAACCTAAAGATCCACCTGGGTGTCCAGATTGGCATCCATGTACCATTCTTACAATGTCTCTTCTAACTTGAGAAGCAATTTTTTCTAATTCTAAAATACTTGACATAATGCTATGATTTATATTGTTTCAAAGGTAGAGAAATAAAGCAAGTCGACAAGATTGGAGCAGCTGGAATTTTCCCCAAAAGCAGAGAAATTCTACACATTTCTATGAATTACGAATTATTCAAGAAGATGGGTGTTTTATTATGCCAATGCAGCTAAAATTTGTGCACTGTGGTTTTTGGTATCCACTTTTTCAATAATATGGCTGATGATGCCTTTGGCGTCGATGATAAAGGTAGTTCTGGCAATGCCCATATAGCTTCTACCATACATGCTCTTTTCTACCCAAACCCCAAATTGGCTAACCATTTTTTGTTCGGTATCGGCAATTAAAGGAAATGGCAATTCGAATTTATCAATAAATTTATTGTGAGATTTTTCATCATCACAACTAACGCCTATAATGGCTATCTTTTTTTTGTTTAATGCTTTATAGTTGTCTCTGATATCACATGCTTGTGCAGTGCAGCCAGGTGTATTGTCTTTCGGATAAAAATAGATGACTAATGTTTGACCTTCAAAATCTGCTAATTGAATGGGTTTACCATTTTGGTCTAGGCCTTTGAATTTTGGCGCTTTTTTCCCAATAGTTAATTTACTCATTTTTTTTAATTGTAGAAAGTGGCTAAATATTGATTTTTATTGTCTTTCTGATCTATAACAACTATTCTAAAAACATGTTTCCCTTTTGGACATTTTTCATCAAGATAATATTTTAAGGTAGCAGATTTTTGGTCATAATTTAGGAGCACCCATTGATCGTCTATATAAGCATTGTAGCTTTTGATGCCCGATAAATTATCGCTAATGCGACAAATAATGGAACTGCCTTTTAGATGTATGCCATTGGCTATATTAACAGGTTTAATGCTAGGAGCAATGGAGTCTGCAACAATATAAAAACCACCAATAATTTTACTTCTGCCTTTTACCACACCATTGTCGTAATAGCCACCAATAGCGCCTCTGTATGTTTGAAAAATAATTGCTTTTGACTTTTGAAAATCAGTCATTGCTTTTTCAGGTTTGATAGTGATATCAAAAAAATCATTTAGGGCAATGTTTTTATTTCCGATGGTATGTATGCTTGAAAATGCAGCAAATGGCGCTTTACTATTTTCGTAATTCACAAAAGTGGTGTCAAAAAAAGTGTTCGGTTTGAAAGTAAATTTAACATTTGCTCTTTCTAAGGTATTTTGAATATTAAAAGGAAATAAATCGAGCATTGGTTTATTGCTACTAAAATTAAAATTGTATGGATTGTTTGCAGCGCAATTAATGGTAAATTTTAAATTGGTCACATTTCCATCTGCATCGGTTACAATATATTCCATATTGTATATATCACCGGGCTCAAGCGCAATGCGGCCTCTATCTTGAAGGTCTCTATAGATGGTTAATGGATTTCCTGCGTCTACAAAACTTTTTTGCACCCATCTGCCCGTATTATTTTTCTCTTTATAATCGCAATGAGAATTAATGGCTTTGGTATCTTTAAAATTAAAGCGCTCCATTTTAGAAAAATAAATTCGTTCGCCGTTTCGTTTTAATTCTATTGAATATACACCATTTTGATTCGATGAGTTAGACTGGTAGTCGATACATTCAATACCAATACCAATGTTTCCCCATGCTTCAATGATTTGATTATTATTGACCGTATAATTAATTTTATTACCGGCAGTAGCAAATCTTATTTTTTGTTTCTGTTGATTAATGGCGCTGTTTTCGTTTAAAGGATAAACATGAATGGCCTGAATAATTGGAGCGACTTTATCTGCCAATTCAAATCCAAAAAGTAATGGATTGATAGGCTCTTCGGTTTTTTCGTCTCTAATTTCAAAGTGTAAATGAGGGCCACCAGAACCCCCAGAATTACCACTATAGGCAATAATTTCTCCCATTTTTACCGGAATAATACTTGCACCTAATAGCGTATCTAATTCGAAAGATTGATTTTCGTATTGTAGGTTTTTTGCAAATTTAGCAATGGCAGGATTGTATTTTTGCAAATGCGCATAAACACTTACAAAGCCATTTGGATGCGTAACATAAATAGAGTTTCCAAATCCAACAGCTTGTATTCTTACTCTGGAAACATAGCCATCTGCAACAGCAAATACAGGTAAGCCTTCCACCGAATTTGTTTTAATATCTATGCCAGAATGTAAATGATTCGGACGCATTTCTGCAAATGTGCCAGATAGGTATAATGGAATATTTAGTGGAGACCTAAAATAATTTCTAGGGTAAATTTTTTCGACACTAGTTGATGCAACGGTAGCCTGATTTTCTGAAGCAAAATTACTGAGCAAAAAAAACGCAACAATTAAGGAAACAAAAAATTTAAAATTAAAGGAAATTGGCTTCTTTGCTTTCATCATTTATTTCACAGGTACGCTCAGCATTTTACGATCGCTAATATAGCCTTCTAATAAATCACCAATGTTAATTTTCCCAACACCAGCAGGTGTTCCGGTAAAAATCAAATCACCTTTTTTTAGTGTAAATCTTTGTGATACATAACTAATGATCTCTTCAAAAGCAAAAATCATATCTGCAGAATTGCCGTTTTGTACAACAATTTGATTTTGTTTTAAACTAAATTGGATTGCTTTTAAATCCGGAATTTCATTTAAGGGAATAAACTCTCCAATGGGTGCCGAATGATCAAACGCTTTTGCTATTTCCCAAGGGAGTCCTTTTTCTTTGCATTTTTGTTGAAGATCTCTTGCTGTAAAATCAATACCTAAACCAATAGCTTCGATGTAGTTTCTTGCAAATTTAGTAGTAATATGTTTGCCTTCTTTTCCGATTTTGATAATTAATTCTACTTCATAATGAATGTCGTTCGAAAAATCTGGATGATAAAAAGCCTTGCCTTCTTTGAGTAAGGCCGTGTCTGGTTTTAAAAAAACAACAGGTTCGGTTGGAATAGGGTTGTTTAACTCTTTTGCGTGTTCTTGGTAGTTTCTGCCTATTGCAATGATTTTCATTTTTTCAATTCGCTTTCTGCGAAGATATTAATTCCATTGCAGCGGATTCAAAAAAAAAGCAAAAATTGGAAAGGTATTTTTAAGATTTGTGGAAAACTGTTTCTTATTGAAATGCAATTCGTCTGATGACTACTTCGTTTCCAGCATTAATTTTTATAAAATATAAGCCTTTAGCAAGTTTGATGGGTAGGTTAAAATTCCTTTTAAACTCTCCGGCAGCAACGCTTTCGTTAAATAATGAAAAAGGTTCATTTCCTAAAATATCGGTCATTTTAATGTTTAGCAAAGTTTGTTTTGAAATAGTAAAGCTGATTTCCATTTTATCTTCTGCAAAATTAGGGATGATATGAATGGTATTTTGAATACTACTATTGGTTGGCATACTGCTGTTATCTCGCGAGGTTTGGGCGCATAAATTGTAGCCAGAAAGGTTGAGTACAAGAAAGCAGTATAATATGCGGATATTCATTTTAGCAAATATACTAGTTATCTAGAAACGCATCCCTATTTGCTATGGTTATTTCCTAAATATCAAGTATTTAATATGATTTATTTTGTCAATTTCATTTCAAATCATACATTTGACTTCCTATTCAATAACGGTGAATCATAAAGCAACGAATAAATTATCTGCCGCAGGCATTTTAATTACCCTAGGTATCATTTTCGGTGATATCGGAACTTCTCCATTGTACGTATTAAAAGCAATTATTGGAGAAGGTAATCAAATACAGTCATCTGTAATTTATGGAGGTATTTCCTGTATTTTTTGGACACTTACTTTGCAAACCACCATTAAGTATGTGATCATTACTTTAAGAGCAGACAACAAAGGCGAGGGCGGTATTTTCTCATTATATACTTTAGTAAGAAGAAAAGCGAAGTGGCTCATTATTCCGGCGGTGATAGGTGGTTGTACTTTATTAGCAGATGGAATTATTACCCCGCCAATTTCTGTTTCATCGGCAATAGAAGGCTTGAGAATTTTATATCCAGATATTGCAACGGTACCCATTGTCATGTTAATTATTACCGGTATATTTTTCTTACAGCAATTCGGTACAGACATTGTAGGTAAAGCCTTTGGTCCAATTATGTTTATTTGGTTTGCCATGTTGGGTATACTTGGTTTGAGTCAATTATTAATGCATCCTGCAATTATTCATGCAATTAATCCAACATTTGCCTATCAATTGTTAGCGAATCATCCTGGTGGATTTTGGATTTTGGGTTCTGTATTTTTATGTACCACTGGAGCCGAAGCATTGTATTCTGATTTAGGGCATTGCGGAAAAGATAATATCAGACTTAGTTGGACCTTTGTTAAAATTACTTTGTTATTGAATTATTTTGGACAAGGTGCTTGGTTGTTAACACAAGATGGAACGCATTTAGAAAGCAATCCCTTTTATACTATCATGCCAGATTGGTTTATTATTTATGGAATTGGCATAGCCACTATTGCTACCATTATTGCCAGTCAAGCGTTAATTAGTGGTTCGTTTACTTTAATTTCAGAAGCAGTTCGATTAAATATTTGGCCAAAAGTGAAGATTAATTATCCAACAGAAACCAAAGGGCAATTATATGTACCAAGTATTAATTGGTTATTATGGATAGGTTGTTTAATGGTGGTCATGTATTTTAAAGAGTCTACCAATATGGAAGCGGCATACGGTTTGTCTATTACTCTTACCATGTTAATGACAACTATCTTGTTGATGATTTATTTATATAGTATTGGCACATCGGTATGGATTATTGGCCTATTGACTTTGCTCTATGCAAGTATCGAGCTTTCTTTCTTAGTAGCCAATTTAAGTAAGTTTAGTCATGGCGGTTGGGTAACATTAGTAATTGGCTTTGCGCTGTTCACTATTATGTGGTCTTGGATTCGAGCTAGAAAAATAAAAAACAGGTATATAAAATATGCGGAGTTAGACGATTACACAGATCTTTTAAAAGAATTAAGCGAAGACACTACGGTTCCTAAATACGCTTCGCAATTAGTTTATTTAAGCGGGTCTAACTTTACTTCCGAAATTGAATCGAAAATTATGTATTCTATTTTTCAGAAGCAACCAAAGCGCGCAGATATGTATTGGTTTGTGCACGTTGACGTACAGGATGAGCCTTACACCTCGGAATATAAAGTAATTGAGCTTGTGCCCGGACATACTATTCGCATTGAGTTTAAGCTAGGCTTTAGGGTGGAGCAAAAAATTAATGTGTTGTTTAGAAAGGTAGTAGAAGATTTAGTAAAAAATGGAGAAGTAGATATCACCAGTCAGTATGAATCCTTGCATAAACACAAACTACCTGGCGACTTTAGGTTTATTGTGTTAGAGCAAAAACTATCTGCAGATAATTCTTTACCATTGCACGAAAAAATATTCATGCAGATTTATTTTATCTTGAAAAAATTAAGTTTATCAGAAGAAAAAGGATTTGGCCTCGACCTAAGTTTTGTGACAGTCGAAACGGTACCGCTATTAGTATCGCCAGTTAAAAATTGTAAACTCACAAGGATTCAATAATTAATATAAGCATAAAAAAGCCATCTTTAATTGATGGCTTTTTTGTTTACTGAATATTTAATTTGCTTTTCTTTCGGCTATAGGAGAAATAAATAACAAGACCTATGAGCAACCAAACACCAAAACCAATCCAGTTAGAGATGCCCAATTCGGACATCATGTAAAGGCAGCAAACTAGTCCTAGTAAAGGGATTAAAGAGTAGTTGTGTTTAAAGCTTAAATAGGAAAGTAATAGACAACTCAAAAGAAAAATCCAGAGTGGAATTTTATGTTTAAATAATTCCCAACCTGATGCAGTGTATACATCTGCGCTAATGCTTGTTGTTTTTAATAGCTCAATATACTTTTCGCTTGATAAAGATTCTAAATAGGTTATCGCATCGTATTTTACACTGGCAAAACCACTGGAGTCTTGTATCGTAAGTTGCTTTTGTAGCCCGCTAATACTAGCGGTTTCTAAACTTGTGATGAGTTCAGTTGGGCTAATTAATTTTGATTCATTTTTAATAAATGAAAGGGTATTTTCTTTTTGATAAATAATTAAATAGGTAAACCCAATGATTAAAACACTACTGAAAATATATTTTGAATTGAGGTAGGGCGTTCTAAATTTTCCTCGTTGTACGTTAGGATTGTTTTGTAATTTTAGTACCCCAGCACAAACCAAAACAAAAGCGAATAAAGTGCCGATGCTGCAAAGGTCTGTCACAATGGTTAAGTTCATGAATAAAGATGGAATAGCCACCACAAATCCTGTTACAATGGTTGCAAAAGAAGGTGTTTTGTAAATAGGATGAATTTTTGAAAATGCTTTGGGTAATAAGCCATCACGACTCATGCTCATCCAAATTCGAGGTTGACCCATTTGAAAAACTAAGAGTACGCTAGCCATTGCAATAATTGCAGATACGGCAATAATTCCAGAAAGCCATTTCAGGTTTAGTTTTTCAAATACAAATGCCAATGGATCTCCAACAGCTAAAGATTTATAATTGACCATGCCTGTTAATACTAATGCAATGGCTATGTATAAAACGGTGCAAATGATAATTGCCCACATCATACTCTTTGGCAAATCTCTTTGTGGATTTTTACATTCTTCTGCTGTTGTAGATATGGCGTCAAATCCAATATATGCAAAGAACACAGCAGAAACGCCTTTTAATATTCCGCTAATGCCGTTTGGCGCAAATGGATTCCAATTGTTTGTATCAACATAAAAAACGCCAACGGCTATTACTAATAAGATGATCGCTAGTTTTATAATCACCATCACATTACTCGCATTGCGAGATTCTTTCATGCCTCGGTAAACAAGCCAGGTAATAAAGGTGATGATAAATAAAGCCGGAATATCTAACACAATATGAAAGCCAAAAATGGTAGGGCTTAAATGAAATGCTTGATAAGTATTTTGAAGTATAGGATCGATACTAGTAAAATCTTTCCCACTTTGCATGAGTTTATTTACCGCAGTAAACCCTTTACTGGCACTGAGGTAATCCATCGTCATCCATTGTGGTAAATGAAAGCCCATGCTTCCTAAAAAGCCAGTAAAATAATCAGACCAAGAAATAGCAACGGTTATATTACCAATAGCATATTCCATAATCAAAGACCAACCAATAATCCATGCTACAATTTCGCCAAATGCGACATAACTATAAGTGTATGCACTTCCCGAAACAGGAACCATAGAAGCAAATTCTGCATAAGCAAATGCTGCAAAACCGCAGGCAATAGCCGTAAATAAAAATAAATAGATAACTGCAGGACCGCCATCTGCGCTGGCTTTGCCAATGGTGCTAAAAATTCCGGCCCCAACAATTGCCGCAATTCCAAATGCTGTTAAATCCCTAACACCTAAAGTTTTGTTGAGTGTTTGATGTCCATCAGACAATTCCTTGTTTTTTATTTCTTGAAGGATGCCAGCAACCGACTTTTTTCTAAAAAGATTTTTCAAGATCAATGGATTTTTAGGAGGAATAAATTATTTCTTGAGCTTTTTGAATGCGTAATACTGAGCTGGTTTATGTAAAACGCCTTTTTGTTTTTCGTTCAGGGTAATCAAGTATTCGTTGTTCTTAATAGATTTCCTAAAATTTCTTTTATCGAGTTCTTTGTTTTGAATTACTTCATATAAATTTTGCAATTGACTTAAAGTAAATTTATTTGGAAGTAATTCTCGTCCAACCAAGTGTTGTTCGGGATGTGCTTGAATAATATCTAGCGCTTTGGCGACAATCGTATTATGGTCGAAAGCCAATTTTGGAATTTTTTTAATGCTTCTCCAAGCAATTTGTTCTGCAAAGTAGCCAGCCGAAGGATTAATTTGATCTATGCGAACCAATGCTAAATAAGCTACCGTTATTACCCTCGCTAATGGATCTTTTCTTCTGGTGCTTAACCAATCGGCATCTTTTGGGTCTTTCACCCTGTCTGGATGACCAAAAGTGTAAAATTGCTCTAAAAATAGCCCCTTCACATTTACTAAATCTTCTAAAATACGAGCCGCGGCTTCATCTAAGCTTTCATCTTCTTTGATCAAATCGCCTGGAATAGCGTATTGTGGCTTGAATAGCTCCGCGGTGTTGGGTGCTGGGCCTTTTTGTTTGATTAAAAGTACTTGAAGCTTATTTTCTACTTCGTTATAACCTAACACTACACAATCTACCGAAACATAGTTATTGTAATTCAGAAAATTATCCTTCATATTCAAATTTCGTATAAAAATACTTATTGTATTTTGTACAATAAGTGATAAATTGCAATTTTTAGAATTATCTTAATTTAAACGTAAACATAACTAATTTTTTATAATATTATAAATATGTATTTAATAGCAGAAAGCGGTTCGACAAAATGTGATTGGATGTTAGTTGATCAACAAGGGAATTATATGGATTTGTACAAAACCATTGGGTTTAATCCCTTTTTTCATAACAAAGAATTTATTTGCAATGAATTAAATGAAGAGAAAGGTTTAATGCATGTTGCACCTAAGGTAACAAGAGTTTATTTTTATGGAGCAGGATGTTCGAGCGATCATTATACAGGCATTGTAAAATCAGCTTTAACAGTTATTTTTCCAAACGCCGAAATAGTAGTAGACCACGATATGTTGTCTGCTGCATTTTCTACCTACGATGGTGAGCCTTGTATTACTTCAATTATTGGCACAGGATCTAACTCTTGTTATTTTGATGGAGCGGTAGTAACAGAAGAGGTGCCAGCGCTTGGTTATATTTTAGGTGATGAAGGAAGCGGAAGTTATTTTGGAAAAAAATTATTAACGGCATTTTTATATAAAAAATTACCTGCAAATATTGCAAACGATTTAGTGAAAGAGTTTAATATTTCGAAAGCGATGATTTTCGAAAATGTTTACGAAAAGCCTAACGCAAACGTTTACCTAGCAAGCTTTACAAGATTTATAGGTAAATATAAAGAAGAGCCTTTTGTAAAAGAGATGTTGATTCAAGGCATGCGCGATTTTCTTATCAATCATGTATGTTGTTTTGAAAACTATAAAGAGTTACCTGTTCATTTTATTGGTTCGGTTGCATTTCATTTTCAAGATGAATTAGTGATTGCAGCAAAAGAATTAGACGTAAAAATGGGTAGAATTATTAAACAACCCATTAAGAATTTAGTAGATTACCATATTCAATATATTTTTCCAAAAGTATCCTAATGCTAAAGGCTTGTATTTTTGATTTAGACGGTGTCTTAGTAGATACCGCTAAATATCATTTTATTGCATGGCAACGATTGGCCAATCAGTTAAATATTGAATTTACCGAATCGGATAACGAACAATTAAAAGGATTGAGCAGAGATGCTTCTATAACTTATATTTTAAATAAAGGAAACATTTTGTTGTCGGAACAAGACAAACAAAATTATATGGCTCAAAAAAACGAGTGGTATTTAGCGCTTGTCAATACCATGGACGCGTCCGAATCCTTGCCCAATGCCAGAGAGCTATTAATTACCTTAAAACAGCACAATGTGCTTATAGCACTTGGATCTGCTAGCAAAAATGCTAGGCTTATACTAGAGAAGACTGGTTTGCTTAGTTATTTTGATAGTATTGTTGATGGCACCAGAACTTCGAAATCAAAACCAGATCCAGAAGTTTTTTTAACTGCCGCAAAAGATTTAAATATAAAACCAAATGAAGCGATTGTTTTTGAAGATGCCATTAGTGGAATTCAAGCTGCAAACGACGGCGGATTTTTATCTTTAGGAATAGGTTCCCCTCAAATTTTAACGCAAGCCGTTTGGGTATATCAAGATTTAACAAGCTTAAATTTTCAAGCACTAGCAAGTTTATACAACAGTAAAAATTAATCAGGATGAAAAAATATTTTTCTGAAAATGAATGGCAAATTATTGAAAATGGATTTGATCCTGCGTTTCACGAATCGGCCGAAAGTATTTTTAGTATAGGCAATGGAAAGATGGGCCAGAGAGGCATGTTCGAAGAGCAGTACTCGGGTAAATCTCTGCAGGGCTCTTATGTTGCGGGGGTATATTATCCAGATAAAACCAGAGTGGGTTGGTGGAAAAATGGTTACCCCGAATATTTTGCAAAAGTATTGAACAGTCCAAATTGGATTGGAATGAATATTTTAATAGATGACGAAGTTTTAGATTTAGCAAAAGTAAAGGTTTCCAACTTTAAACGTGTGTTGGATATGCAAAATGGATTATTGCAAAGAAGTTTTGAAGTAACTTTTTCGGGCAGTAAATTAGTAGAAGTTAAAGTAGAAAGATTCGTTAGCTGTACTCACGATGAAATTGCTTGTATAAGATATCAAATCAAACCAATTAACTTTTCGGGTAAATTATCTTGGACTAATTTTGTCGACGGATTAGTTAAAAATATGGATTCAAATTACGATGAAATATTTTGGGATAGGGTGGCAGAAGTAGCAGAAGCAAAGCATTTAGCCATTCAGGTAAAAACTAAGAAATTAGACTTTAGTGTAGCAGCAGGATTTGAAATAAATTGTTTCGAAGACAAAGAATTGCAGCAAGAAATAAAAACGGCATCGAAACCTTGGCATGCAAATGCAGATTGGCAAATTAACATGCAAGAAGGTAAAACGTATACAGTTGAAAAATTTGTATCGGTTGTTTCTAGTTTAAATTACGAAACTGAAAATTTACTATCAGCATGTAAAAAAAATACACAACAAGCCATTCAATTAGGTTACGATGCACTGCGCGAATTACAAATAAATTATTGGCATAAGGTGTGGTCAAATTGTGATATCAAAATTGATGGAGATATTGCTGCGCAACAAGGCATTCGATTTAATATTTTTCAGTTAAGTCAAACCTATACTGGTGTAGACGAACGCTTGAATATTGGGCCAAAAGGCTTTACCGGTGAGAAATACGGCGGTTCTACTTATTGGGATACAGAAGCCTATTGCATTCCATTTTATTTAGGTACTAATGACCCAAAAATATCCAAACAATTATTAAACTATAGGTATAAGCAATTGCCTAAGGCAATTGAGAATGCGGCTAAACTTGGATTTGTAAATGGAGCTGCATTGTATCCAATGGTAACCATGAATGGCGAAGAATGTCATAACGAATGGGAAATTACTTTTGAAGAAATTCATCGTAATGGAGCAATAGCGTTTGCTATTTATAATTACGAAAATTATACAGACGATAAATCTTATCGTGCCGAAGGTGGTGCGGAAGTATTAACAGGCATTGCAAGATTTTGGTCCCAAAGAATTACTTGGTCGGAAAACAAAAAGCAATATGTAATGCTTGGTGTAACTGGTCCAAACGAATACGAAAACAACATCAATAACAATTGGTATACTAATTACATTGCTTGCTGGTGTTTAAAGTTTACTGCTCAGGTATTAACAGAATGGAAGCAGAGCGATGCAACTGCATACGAAAGTTTTGTGGCTAAAGTAGCATTCGACGAAACTATAGAGTTAGCCAAATGGAAGCATATTTTTGATTGTATGTATTTTCCAACAGACGAAAGCAATCAAATTTTTTTACAACAAGAAGGTTATTTAGATAAAGAGCAAATGCTCGCTAACGAATTAAATCCCGCAGAGCGTCCAATCAATCAACATTGGAGTTGGGATAGAATTTTGCGTTCTTGTTTTATTAAACAAGCAGATGTATTGCAAGGTTTGTTTTTATTTGAAGACCATTTTGATTTAGCTACTTTAAAAAATAATTTTGATTTTTATGAACCAAGAACAGTTCATGAATCATCTTTATCGCCATGTATCCATGTGATTCAAGCAGCAAAATTAGGTTATCAAGAAAAAGCTTACGAATTGTATTTACGAACTGCTAGATTAGACCTAGACGATTATAACCACGAAGTGCACGAAGGTTTACATATTACCAGTATGGCCGGCACTTGGATGGCAGTGGTAATGGGTTTTGGTGGTATGCGCGTTATTGATGGCTTACTGAGTTTTGCACCCATGCTGCCTAAACAATGGAAAGGTTTTTCGTTTACCATTTGTTTTAAAGGAGCGGTTATTAAAGTGCAAGTGCAAGATAAAAAAGTTGATTTAGTTTTGCTAGCTGGTCAACCAATTAGCGTGCAGTTGTTTAATGAAAAAATTCAATTAAATTAATTTTGATAAAATGAAATCACTCAAAATAGGATTAATCACGCTGTTGTTTTTTGCGCAAAATACATTTGCACAAAATGCGATTGTTGGTTTGGCTAGCCCAATTCAATTACAACCCGACAGCACGCTTGTTTTGATTTCGGATTATTTTCCATTTCAATCAACCATTGATTCGGTTAAACTTTTTGATGGATTACAGCTTGGATATCTTTCTAAAGATTCTATTATTATTAAAGGAAGCTTGTCTAATTTATATAGCACATTAGCGGTATACATTGCCCAAGATAAATATGAAATTTTAATAAGACAATCAGCTAAAAAAAGTTTTAGCATGGACTTTAATTTGCCAATACCTGCAAATGAATTAGCTATTAAAGGTAGTTTTTCGGCATGGGTTGCATCGACAAATGGATTAAAACCCGTTGGTCCAAAGCCAAGCAATCATTGGGTTTGGGAGGCCAAAGGGATAGATCAAGGAACGCATCAATTTAAATTAATTGCCGACGGGAAAGAACTCGATCCTTTGGGTTTAACAACTGTTCCAAATGGTTTGGGTGGAAGCAATGTGCAAATACAAGTTGGTGCTACAAATGCTAATCAGCCTGTTATTGCTACTAAAACTTTTGTTAAAAATAATATCATTTTAACGGCAACAAATTGCACGCAGGTTTTTTGCTTTTGGCAAAATCAATTAATATATCATACTACTAAAGTAAAGTCTGAAATTAAATTTACTATTCCTGCTTTTGCAAAAGATTTAGACAGAAGCTTTATTAGGGTTTATGCAGCAAACGAAAATGCAGTAAGCAACGATTTAATGATACCATTAGCTAAAGGGCAGGTGCTAAGCAGTTCAGCTGCATTGGATCGCAGCGATTTACATGCGCAAGTTTTATACTTTCTAATGGTTGATCGTTTTGTAGATGGCGATACTACCAATAACCCTAAACGATTAGCCGATGTGTTGCCCATCGCAGATTATATGGGCGGTGATTTGCAAGGAGTGAGTCAAAAAATTAAACAAGGTTATTTTGAGGAGTTAGGAATCAATGCCATTTGGTTATCGCCCATCTCAGAAAATCCAGCAGGGGCATTTGGTTATTGGAATAAAGGGGTTACGACAAAATTTTCTGGTTATCATGGTTACTGGCCTACTTCTTATTCTAAAGTTGATGCAAGATTTGGTACTAATCAAGGTTTTCAATCATTGATTACTACTGCCCACGAAAAACAATACAATGTTATTTTAGATTTTGTTGCCCATCATATTCATACCGATCATCCTTTATATAAACAACATCCAGAATGGGTTACGCCATTGTATTTGCCCGATGGCTCAATGAATACAGAGCGTTGGGATGATTACCGTTTAACAACTTGGTTCGATACTTTTTTGCCAACTTTATTAATGGAAAAAGAAGCGGTTAGAGAAGTTGTTTCCGATTCTGTTTTATTTTGGATGAAAAATTTTGATATCGATGGATTTCGACATGATGCGAGTAAGCATGTGCCCGAAGATTTTTGGCGATTATTGACTAAAAAAATTAAGCGAATTCAAGAAGAGAAAAATAAAAATAACTTTTTTCAAATTGGCGAAACCTACGGAAGTCCTGCTTTAATTGGTTCGTATGTTAATTCTGGAGAAATGGATGGACAGTTTGATTTTAATTTATACGATGCGGCGGTGAATGCATTTGCTGCTAATGGAGATGCGGCAAAAGATTTCAAGCAATTGGCACTTACATTAAATCAAAGTAGCAGTACTTATGGCAGTCACCATTTAATGGGTAACATAACGGGCAATCAAGACAAGCCTCGGTTTATTTCTTTAGCAGATGGTTCGGTGAGCAATGCAGGTGACACCAAATTACAAGGCTGGACCAATAATATCCAGAACAAAGGCAATTTAGGCTTTGATAAATTAGCCCAAATGATGGCCTTTAACCTCACTGTACCTGGCGTTCCAGTTATTTATTATGGCGACGAAATAGGCATGCCTGGAGCCAACGATCCAGATAATAGACGCATGATGCAATTCAGCAATCTCAACGAAAATCAGCTGAAAATGAAAGAAATAACGAAGCAATTAATAGATTTTAGACGCAATAAATTAGAGTT
>CANNIS010000026.1 GCA_947505035.1 Sphingobacteriales bacterium | reverse complement strand
TCGCCATAAATGGTTTTAAGTAAACTGCTTTTTCCGCTACCCGTTTGGCCAATTAAAAATACAAATTCGCCTTTATTGATAGTTAATGTAACGCCAGAAAGCACCAAGTGGTCTTGCTGAAACACATTGATATCTTGTAGTTGAATAATCGGGCTATTGGTTTCCATTGAATGTTAGTTTTTGTATTACCCCAAAAGGCATGGTTTTAATAAGTTCATTTATATACTCGGAATGCTCACTTAAACCGCATTTTTCAATAGATTTCTCTGGTCTATCTACTCTAAAATAGGCTAAAAGTGTAAATTGTTCGTCTCGCAGTTGAATGTAATCGGGGATTTTGGCAATCCCTTTCACTTTAATGATATACAATTGGCCTCCTTTGTTTGAAATTGTAAATTCGTCAATTTCTGTTATATTTGCGCATCGCTATTTAACAAAAATAGGGTATTATAACGATTAACAAAATAATTTTTTACACATTATAATTAGTAAATAAACCTTCAAAACGCAATCAAAAAAGAATAAATATGAGAACTTTTCAATTTAAATTGGTATTAACAGCATTGGCAATTACGGCTTTCTTTTCGAGTTGTAATTCTTTAAAGTCGATGAAAACCAAAGCTAATACCATTAGTTATGAGGCAAAACCAAGTCCATTAGAAGTTAGAGGAGATAGTATCGACGTTATGGTGACTGGTATAATTCCTGCTAAATATTTCGATAAAAAGACTAGCATTAGTCTTAATCCTAGCATTGTATATAACGGCACGGCTGTTAAATTAAAACCAGCATTTATTAAAGGTGAATTAGTAGTAGATGTAAAAGGGGCAACCATTAGTAAGTTAACTGGCGGCACTTTTACTTATTCTGATCGTGTTGCTTATAACGATCAAATGGCAGATGCGACTTTAGTTTTTGATTTAGTGGCAACTAAAGGCACGAAATGTGTTCCATTTACAGCTGTTGAAATTGCAAAAGGTACCATAACTACCGCTTATTCTGTAAACGCAACAGATGTGGCTATTTTAGCTGCAGATAATTTTCAAAAAGTAGTACCTGTTGAATTAAAAGGACAAATTCTATACAATATTGATGACGATGCAATTGCGTCTAAACAACAAAAATCAAATGATATCAAAGCATTCGAGACTTTTGTAAAATCGGGTAATCAATTAACAGGCATCGGTATTTCTTCTTATGCATCTCCAGATGGAGAATTAAGAAGAAACGATCAATTATCAATTAACAGAACAGACGCAACCTATTCGTTTTTACTTTCTTGGTTAAAGAAAAAAGGAGTGAATCAAGTAAATGATAGTTCATTCTATAAGAAATCAGCAACTGCAGAAGATTGGGACGGTTTAAAGCAAGCAGCTGCTGGTTCAGATTTAGCAGATCGCGATCAAATTATCAATATTGTTTCTACTATTGCAGATCCTATTGAAAGAGAAAATGCGATCAAAAAATTAAAATCTTACCAAAAAATGGCGAACAATTTATTGCCAACTTTAAGAAGATCTGAAATTACTTTAATGGCTACTGCGAAAGTTAAAACTGATGCAGAAATAACAGCAGAAGCTGCTAAAGATACGCCTATGCTTACTGCAGCAGAAATTCTTTATGCTGCTACCTTAACAACTGACGAGTCTGCAAAATTAGCTATTTACCAAAAAGCCAACGTAGCATTTCCTTACGAATGGAGAGCACAAAATAACATGGCTTATATTTATTTAAATCAAGGCAATAAAGCTGACAAAGCAATTGAATTGTTAAATGAAGCAGCTACTTTAGATAAAGACAATGCAATTGTATATAATAACCTTGGGCTTGCTTATTCACAAAAGCATGATTACGCAAATGCAGAAAGAAATTACTTATTGGCTAAATCATTTGGTGCACAAAATAACATCAACTTAGGTAATACTAAGATTCGTCAAGGCGATTATAATGCAGCTTTAACTTATTATGGAACGGTGAATGCATGCTCTTATAACGCAGCATTGGCAGCCACTTTAGCTGGAAATTACGAACAAGCTTTAAAGAATTTAGATTGCGCTAAACAAAATGCAAGTGTATATTATTTAAGAGCAGTAATTGCTGCAAGAACTAATAATTTAGATAATTTAACAACAAATTTAGCTCGTGCAATTTTAGAAGATCAATCTTTAAAAGTAAAAGCAGTTAAAGATTTAGAATTTAAGAAATATGCCGAAACCGATGCATTTAAAATTGCAGTAAGGTAATCAACATTCAAAAAAGGAATAGCCAATTAAATTATTTTAATTGGCTATTTTTTTGAGAAAAGCAATCGTATTAATACCATCTGCATAATCTGTTAAATCAGGGTTTTGAGTTTCTCCAAAACCAACCAATTGGCTATTGATAGCTAAATTTAAATGACTAGCCACACATTGAATTTTTTCTTGATCCGCATTTATCTTTTCGGTCAGTTCTTTCAAGTTTTCGTAAAATTCGTAATGTAAAACCGAAATAGCTGCTTGAAGCGCGGTGCTTTCTTTCAATAGCAAAAAGCCATTATCTAGGTGTTTTACACCATTCACCAATAATAGTGATTTTTGAAAATCATAATTATTGTGGTATTTATGAAAATCGGCAATGGGTTGATAGCTTTCTAAATGAGCTAATAAAAAAGTTAAATCGTAGTTTTTTGGAAGATAGATTTTAGATACATTTCTACAACCTAAACCAAAATATTGAAAAATATCTTCCCCTAAAATATTTATTTCTTCTGGTGTTTCTTTGCCAGATAATACCGCAATACTATTTCTGTTTTTTCGAATAATATGTGGTTTGTTGCCAAAATAATATTCAAAATACCTTGCGGAATTGTCGCTACCCGTTGCGATCACAGCATCTACCGCATTTAATCTATCGGGGTAAAATATTTTATTTTTTAATTCGGGAGCGATAGAAATCAATTTTTCTAATAGCATTGGAATTAATTGTTGGTCTTGAGAAGATAATTTAATGTGTGCTTCGTGCCCTGTAATTAATACTGATAAGATATCGTGAAAGCCAACCATTGGAATATTTCCGGCTAACACCAAACCTACTTTTTTGGGAGTATGGTTATCCAAAACACCTTCCGCATTTACCCAATGATTTAGATTTTCGCTTGTTAATAATTTGGCCCAAGCATCAATGGCTATAGTCACATTTGCCGTATTAAACCAAGCATTATAGTTTGACAAACTATTGATTTGTGCTTTTAATGCTTCATCCTTTGTTGTTAAATATTCCCCTAAACCATTCAAAGCAGCTATTATTTTCATTTTTTATATTTTATTTTGAATTTCTGAAATCAAAAAAAGCACTTTATTGTTATATTTGCAGGGCTGAAATTAAGAAATAAGATACAAATGGCTATTATAATTACCGAAGAATGTATTAATTGTGGTGCCTGCGAGCCAGAATGCCCAAATAATGCAATATATGATGCAGGCGCTGCCTGGAAATTTTCAGAAGGAACCAATTTAAAAGGCTTAATTGATTTTGGCGATGGTCATAATATCGATGCAGATTTAGCACAAAATGCTGTTTCTGACGAAGTATATTATATTGTTCCTGATAAGTGTACCGAATGTGTTGGTTTTCACGATGAGCCACAATGTGCAGCGGTTTGCCCAGTAGATTGTTGCATTGATGACGAAAATGTTCGGGAAAGCAAAGACGAATTATTAGTCAAGAAAACTTGGTTGCATCAAGAATAATTTAAAAATAAAAGCATGAACAGACAATTTGCGATCATTACCTTAAGCGTTGTTCCTGTTCGAGCACAAGCCTCAGATGCGGCCGAACAAATCAGCCAATTATTATTTGGAGAATCGGTCGAAATTTTAGCGCAAGAAGCTAAATGGTGGAAAGTGCAATGTTTATTCGATGATTACATTGGATGGATAGATCCTAAACAATGCCAACTTATTCCTGCTACTTCGTTAAATAACCCCCAACATATTAGCATAGACAGGTTGTCTATGATAAGCAATGGTAATGGCTTGCAGCCTATCAGTATCGGCTCTACATTGCCCAATTTTCAAAATAATACCATAGCAATTAACGAATACAAATTTACATTTGCAGGTCAGACAAATGCCGAAAATCATTTTTCTTTTGCCAACATTTCGGATTTAGCAAAGCTTTTTCTTGCAGCACCTTATCAATGGGGTGGGCGTTCTATATTAGGAATAGACTGTTCTGGGTTTACGCAATTAGTATATAAAATTATTGGTATTAAATTGCCTAGAGATGCCAAAGACCAAGCTTTACAGGGTATAGCAGTTAATTCTGTTGCAGAATTACAAGCGGGCGATTTAGTTTTTTTTGAAAACGAAAAAGGCAATATTATTCATGTAGGCATTGCATTAGCGGGCGGGAAAATTATTCATGCTTCAGGACAAGTACGCATTGATCAATTAGATCATCAAGGTATATTTAATCAAGAAACAAATGCGTACACGCATCAACTAAGATTGATGAAACGCTTTGCTGTAAAGGCTTAGCGCTATACTATAAATTCCAAATTTTCAACATCCTATCATCACCAACACTTACTAAAGTGTTTTCGAATGGCGTATAACAAAGCCTATTGACAGATAGTTTATGGCCATTTTGTTGGCTATTTAAATTTTGAAGTAATTGGTAATTGGCATCGTCCCAAATTTTAACATGCTTATCTCTACTGGCAGATACAATAATTTGTTTTTCGGGTATAGCTAAAAGATCGTTGATGGCAAATAAATGTGCGGGAATAGTTTGTACTAATTGATGGTTATTTGCATCCCAAACATTGAGTTGCGCATCTCTAGAGCCGGTAACATACTGTTGAGCATTGGTATTAAAACAGCTGGAAAAAATGGGAAGGCTATGGCCGCTAAGACTGCCAATTAAATTAGCATTGCTGCGGTCGTAGGTGTGTAAAAATTGTTCTTTTCCTCCAATTAAACATTCGTTGTTATTCGGGTTTAAAGTAATTGTTCTTAATGTTTGATGGTGTATTTTATATTTTTTGTTAAGGCTGAAGTCCTTTAAATCATATACATTCAGGCTGCCATCTTCCGAAACAGTATAGCAATTTTTCGCGTCTGATTGAATTGAAAAAATGGCTGCATCGTGTGCCTTAAAATGAAATAGTAATTGTTGAGTTTCAAAATCAAATACAGCCAAATATCCTGTTCGATCGCCTGCAATTAAGATATTGGGTTGAGCAACCGAGTGTAAACAATATACGCTGGCTTTCATATGAAAAACTACTTTTAAAAAAGTTTTCTTTTTTAAACTCCATTCTACTACTGCACCTTCGCCACCAGCAGTAAACACAATATGGGGCTTGCTCGATCCTGCTAAAGCATAGATTGGATGTTTATGACCTACTAAATCGTATGAATGTTTTGCTATAACCATGAATGTTAAATATAGTATATATTTATTATTTTTGAAAAATGAGATTTGCCAATCCAACTGTTTTATTTGCTTTATCTGCGGTATCAATTCCAATTTTGATCCACTTATTTAATTTACGCAAATTTAAAAGGGTGTTATTTACCAATGTGCAACTTTTAAAAGAAGTACAACAGCAAACTATTAAGCAACATCGGCTCAAGCATTTGTTAGTTTTATTAAGCAGGATTCTATTTATACTGTTCTTAGTTTTTGCATTTGCTAAACCCTTTATTCCATCTAGTAAGCAATCTATTCGGCAAGGGGTTAATTATACCTCTATTTATATTGACAATTCGTTTAGCATGAATTTGCAAAACAAGGATGGTGTCTTATTAGAACAAGCTAAAAACAAAGCCAAAGAAATTATTTCTGCTTATCAACCTTCAGATAAATTTCAAATTATAACAAATGATTTAGCCGCTCAAAGCCAGCAATTCCTCACAAAAGAAGAAACTTATAAAGCCATAGACGAATTAAAGATTAGTCCAAATTTTTGTGCATTAACAAGTGTCATCAATAGACAAAATAGCTTGTTTGCAACGGTTAACGCAACTAATAAAAACTGTTTTTATTTAAGTGATTTTCAAAAAAACACCATAGATAAACAATTGAAACAAGTAATTGATACTACCATCAATTATCGCATGGTTTATTTTAATGCGAGCCCAATTCAAAATATTGCAATTGATTCTGTTTGGTTTGATGCACCTATTCATTTGGCTAATCAAGCCGAAAAATTAATCATCAAAGTGACGAATTTTTCGACTGAAGCGGTCAAAGATTTACCTATTAATTTACAAATAAACAATCAATCTAAAGCACTGATTACTATAGATATAGCTCCAAATGCTACGAAAATTGACACTATTTTTTATACCAATAGTTCTTCCCGAATTCAGAAGGGAATGGTAGCTATCGCATCAGAACAATTGCCTTTCGACGACCAATATTATTTTGGATATGAAATTGCTGAAAATATTCCAGTCTTGTTAATTAATGGAAATACTCTTTCCAGTAAATACATTCAATCAGTATATCAAACAGAAGCAATTATTAAGTTAAGTGTTAATGCTTTTGAGCAAATAAATTATGCAGATTTTAATAATAACGAAACAATTATTTTAAACGAACCAATAAACTTGAGTGATGGTTTAATGGCCATGTTACAAAAAGTTGTTGCAGATGGTAAAAGTTTAATTATTATTCCTTCCGAAAAAACTAATTTGACTAACATAAATAAGTTATTAAATACCTTTCAAATACCTAATTTTATTGCTCTTCAGGCTAATGAGCAAAAAATTAAAGAGTTAAATATTTCAGATAAAATATTTTCAGGTGTTTTCAGTAATTTTTCGGAAAACATGCAATTTCCAATAATTAAAAAATATTTTTCCCAACAAAATTCCGCCCTTGAAGCAATTCTAAAATTAAACGATGGTACCGTAGTGCTTCAAAAAAATAAATATAAAAAGGGGAGTGTGTACCTCTATTCATTTTCACTTGATCCTAGTTTTGGAGATTTTGCAAAGCATCCATTAATGGTTCCTTTATTTTTAAGAATTCCACAAATATCCAATTATGATTTACAACTAGCCTACGAAATTGGCAAGCAAAATAGGCTTAACATTTCGACCATTTCCAATCCTATTTCGGAGCAAAATCAATATTTTTTAAGCATTGGTTCACAACAATGGATTCCTGAATGGAAAATCATCAATTCGAATAGTTACTTGCTCATTCCTGCCGAAATAAATCAAGCGGGCTGGCTTACTTTGCAAAATAAACAGCAAAATATACGGGCAATTGCCTTAAATTATAATCGTTCAGAATCTAATTTAAACTACTTAAATAGCTCAGCATTAAGTGATTTTGGCTTCAAAACAGCGATTATTTACGAGGCTTCGTTTCATAATTTCAAAAATACCATCGCACAAGACAATTTTGGGCTTCAATTATGGAAAATATGTGTTATTTTAGCACTAGTATTTTTAGCGTCAGAAGTGCTTATTTTAAGGTTCTTTAGCCGTTTTTAATCATAAAAAATTGAGGTTGGTTTTCGTGCTTTTTTGTGTAAAATAAGTAGGAGCTATAAAAATTCCTCGAATTTAGGAATGCCAATTAACAGCAATGAAAGTAATTTTACAATCCGTTACGGTTATCGATCCTACATCTGCCCATCATTTAAAGGTGGTAGATATCTTTATTCAAGATAACCTCATCAAAGAAATTGGTAAAAAATTAAGTGTTGCGGGTGCCAAAACACTAGATTGTAAAGGACAATATGTTTCGATTGGTTGGATTGATCTTCATGTGAATTTTTGTGATCCAGGCTTCGAAACCAAGGAAGATATTCTTTCGGGATTAAATGCAGCAGCAAAAGGCGGTTTTGTTGGGGTTGCCTTAATGCCAAATACACAACCTGCTTTAAAAAGTAAATCAGAAATCGAATACATCAATAATAAATCGAATAATCATGTGGTAACTATTTATCCAATTGGCTGCTTGTCTTTCAATAGAGAGGGTAAAGATTTAGCCGAAATGTATGACATGAAATTAGCAGGCGCAAAGGCATTTTCGGATGGCAATTCTGCTGTTCAAGATGCAGGGCTGATGTCTCGTGCAATGCTTTATGCTAAAGGGATTGACAGTTTAATTATTTCAAAACCAGAAGATAAAAATATTGCACAAAATGCTCAAATGAACGAAGGGCAAATGAGTACTTTGCTTGGTATGAAGGGAAATCCTTCACTTGCAGAAGAGCTGATGGTTTCGCGTGATATTTTCTTAGCAGAATACCAAGATGCAAAAGTTCATTTTACATGCATTACAGCTACAAAGTCTGTAGAATTAATAAAAGCAGCCAAGAAAAAGGGATTAAAAGTTACTGCAGATGTGAGTGTCAATCATCTTTATTTTGACGAGACCATGCTCGAATCTTTTGATACCAATTTTAAATTATCGCCACCGCTTAGAACTAAAGAAGATATTAAAGCGCTTAAGCAAGGATTAAAAGATGGCAGCATCGATGCTATTTGTTCTCAACATACACCAGAAGATATCGAACATAAGCAAGTAGAATTTGAATATGCTAAAGAAGGAATGATAGGCTTGCAAACGGCATTTTCATTGGCTTTGATGACACTCGAAAAACATATGGACCTGAGCGATATTATTGCAAAATTTACTATTGCGCCTAGAGCCATTTTAGGATTACCAGTGCAAAGTATTGCAGTAAATCAAATGGCCTCACTTACTTTGTTTGATCCTAACGCTACATGGAAATTTCAATCAAGCGAGAATGTATCTAAATCTAAAAATTCTGCTTTGTTTAATCAAACATTAAAAGGGAAAGTCATTTCAATTATTAATAATCATCAGCTAAAATAAAATGGATAATTCAATCAAAGACGCTTTAGCTGCTACTATAGCTGGCTTTCAAAAGGGATCAGCTTTACAAGGCGACACTATTGTAGTAAAAGAAGTTTTCGAACAATTGGTTCATGTTTTTGAATCAACCGAAGAATTTATGGATAAGGTGGCTTTACTCGATCAATGCATCGATGACAATCCAAAGTTTGATGCCATCAGAGAGTATTTGTTCGACTTATTAATGATTAATTTCTTTGCAGCCGATGCTTTGCAATTAGAAGAAGATTATTTAGAGTCGGAAGAATGGGAAGCCATCGAAGACCAAACAATAGATAGAGGTACAGAGATGTTAAACTTGTTATTGTATATCAAAGAGTGTAAAGAAGAAGGCCTTGATCCAGATTTAGACGATTATTTAAAAGAGTTTTTATTAGTCGAAGATGATGAGTTTCAAGATGAGCATGCTATTTACGAAGACATCATTGCTAATCAAATGTTAATTGAGGCACCTTTTTCAGAAATCGCTAGGGTGCAAGAAACCTTAAAAGCTGATTCTGAAATTAAAGAATGGTTTTATCCAATTGTTTCTTTCTTTTCAAATCCATCTTTCAAAGAACAAGATTTTGAAGAATATACCACTGCTGCACCTTACAAGGCAATGGATGCTGCGGTTTTAGCTTCTTTATTAGCTTATTACCATGGAACCGATCGTTTTAATGAATCTTTTTTTAATTTATAATTATGGAAAATCAAGCAGTTAAAGAATTTAGAAGCATTGCTTTAAAATGGGGAGTTATCTCTGGTTTAGTATCCATTTTATATACTATTTTATTGTATGTGATTGATGCAAAATTATTAGCAAGCGGAACATGGACAAGCCTTAGCATGGTTTTTATTATTACTTTTATCGTGTTATCTGTTAAAGAATTTAAATTAACACAAGAAGGTTATATCAACTTGTCGGAGGCTTTATTTACAGGTTTTTTCACCTTTGTGATAGGCTCCTTGATTTCGGCTTTATTTGGTTATGTCTTAATGAATTTCATTGATACCAATTTGCCCATCATTATTAAAGATACCGTCATTGAAAATGCAATTGCGATGATGCAAAAATTTGGCGCATCTGAAGATGATATTACCAAGGCTTTAGCAAGTTTAAACGAACAAGATTACGGTGTTACTTTAAAAAGAGTTGGTTTAAATTTCTTGGGTACCTCCGCTTTTGGCTTTGTTTTGTCATTCATAGTGGCTGCCATTATGAAAAAGAAAAGACCTGTTTTTGAATAAATAAAATTTGAATGGATATATCAATTGTTATTCCTTTATTGAATGAAGACGAATCACTTCCAGAATTGCATGATTGGATTGCAAGGGTAATGGAAGCGAATCAATTTAGCTATGAATTGCTTTTCATTGATGATGGCAGTACAGATCAATCCTGGAAAGTGATTGAAAGCTTGCAAGCTAAAAACCCAAATGTAAAGGGTATTAAGTTTCGTAGAAATTATGGTAAATCTGCTGCGCTCAATGTTGGTTTTGAAGCTACCCAAGGTAATGTTGTTTTTACTATGGATGCCGATTTGCAAGATAGCCCCGACGAATTACCGATCATGTATCATCGTTTAATTAACGAGCAATTAGATTTAATTTCTGGTTGGAAAAAGAAACGCTACGATCCAATATCGAAAACAATTCCTACTAAATTATTTAACTGGGCTACCCGAAAAATGTCTGGTATTAATAACTTACACGATTTTAATTGTGGCTTAAAAGCCTATCGCAAAGAGGTAGTAAAAAATATTGAGGTATATGGCGAAATGCACCGTTATATTCCTGTAATTGCTAAGTGGGCTGGATTTACTAAGATTGTGGAGCAGCCAGTAGAACACCGTGCTAGAAAATACGGGGTCACTAAATTTGGATTAAGCAGATTTGTGAATGGATTTTTAGATTTACTTTCGATCTTCTTTGTAGGAAAATTTCAGAAAAAACCCATGCATTTTTTCGGAACCATTGGTGTGTTATCTTTTCTTTCAGGAATGTTAATAGCCTTTTACCTCATTGCCGATAAATTATATACCATTTACGAAGGCCAACATATTTCTAGAGATGTAACTGCGCAACCTTTGTTTTACATCGCTTTGGTGATGACCATTATTGGTGTGCAATTATTTTTAACCGGCTTTATTGCCGAAATGGTTGGTCGAAGTACACATGATCGAAACAATTATCAAATTGAAAAACATATTTAATTATTTATACAATGAAATACCATTTAGTGTCTGGTGCCTGCGGTTTTGTAGGAAGAAATTTAGTCAAAAGAATTTTAAAAAGTAATAACGATAGAATCATCATTGTCGATAATTTATCGACTGGTATTCATCCTGATAAATGGTTGTCAAATCCTAGTGAATCATTGCAAGATTTAGCAGTTTATGAAAATGAAAGGGTTTATTTTTTCAATGGCGATTTTAGAGTGCTGTTAAATAAAATGACCGTTAATCAAAATTATATTCAAGATCATTACGGTTTAGCGTTCGATAAATTTACCGATGTTTTTCATTTTGCGGCCATTGTTGGTGGCCGTGCAAAAATTGATGGTGACCCAATGATGGTTGCGATCGATTTAGCCATTGATGCAGAATTTTTCTATTGGGTATGTAACCACAAACCAGCAAGGGTAATGTATCCAAGCTCTTCGGCAGCATATCCAATCGATTTACAATCTGATACCGACTTTGTAGCATTAAAAGAAAGCGACATCGATTTTGAACATAATTTAGGTAAGCCAGACATGACTTACGGTTGGTCAAAATTAACGGGAGAATATTTAGCAAGAATTGCTGCAAAATATTACGGCATTTCTGTGGCTTGTGTGCGTCCGTTTTCTGGATATGGTGAAGATCAAGACTTAACCTATCCAATACCAGCTATCGCGCTTAGAGCAGCCAAAAAAGAAGATCCATTTGAAGTATGGGGCTCTGGAAAACAAGGCAGAGATTTTGTTCATATTGATGATTGTATTGATGCTATTTTTTTAGCGATGGATAATATCACCGACGGTTCTGCGATCAATATTGGTGCAGGTAGGTTATATTCTTTCTTAGAAATTATTGATGTTTTTGCAGGATTTGCAGGTTATCAACCAACCATCAAACCTTTATTAGATAAGCCTGTGGGCGTACATGCGAGACATTCAGACATGAGCTATGTATTAGAAAAATACGGTTGGACTCCAAAAATTTCTTTGGCAGAAGGTTTAAAAAGGGTTTACGATAAAGCAGTTGAAAATAGTAAAAATTAATAAATACTATTTTAAATGGAAATCGAAAAAATTGTATTATTTGGACCTGGGCCGCAATTTAAAGGGGGCATTGCCAATTACAATACCTCATTAGCTAAAGCGCTCGATGCGCAAGGACAGGATGTGCATATAGTTTCTTGGACACAACAATACCCTGCAATTATTCCACGTGATTTTATTGATAGAAGTTCTAAAGCTGATCAATTGGCTGGAACTAATATTAAAATTACTTACCTAACAAATTATAACAATCCCTTTACTTGGTCTGAAACCATTGATTTTATTGCAAAATTAAAGCCGACTAAAGTTGTTTTTCAATGGGCAATTGCTATTCAAGGTTTGCCGATGGGTTATATTGCCAGAGGATTAAAAAAGAAAAACATAGAAGTTATTTTTGATTTGCATTTAGTCATTCAAAAAGAAGCCAGCTCTATCGATAAACTATTTACTAAATACGGATTAAAAGTAGCCGATACCTATATCGCTCATGCATATAAAACAGTAGAAGAATTAAAGTTAACTTTTCCAGATTTAAAGTTAACCGTCAATGAAAATGGACAACGTGCAAAAGATGATTCCTGCACAGTGATAAAATTATATCATCCCATTTATGATATGTTTAAACCGCAAGCGGACTTTGATATAGTCGCGAAAAAAAGCGAATTAAATCTAGCACCAAAAGTATTGTTGTTTTTTGGTTTTATCAGGAAATACAAGGGTTTGCACCAAGTAATAGACGCATTTAACGAAGTAGCCAAACAAAGAGACGATGTTTCTTTGTTAATTGTTGGAGAGTCGTTCTGGCAAACTTTAGACCAGTCTAAATGGAGTACAAGAATAAAAAAAGCCTTGTTTAATTCAGCAAAATCTATTTTTTTAAATCAAACCGATAACGAGCAAGATTACCGACCACTCGAACTTATCGAAAAATATCAATTGCAAAATAGGGTAGCGGTTGTCAACGAATTTGTATCGAACGAAAAAGTTCATGAGTATTTTCAAATAGCAGATGCAATTTTATTATACTATTTAACAGCTACACCATCCGGGGTAGAATCAATCAGTTATAATTTCAATTTGCCTGTTTTAGCTACTAAAGTAGGGCACTTCCCCGAAACCATAAAACAAGGCTATAATGGTTATTTGGCCGAAGACAGAGACATTCAATCGATGGCAAAGGAAATGATACATATGCTGGATGAGCCAATAGATAGGAATAATGTAGCAGAAACAGCAAAGCATTTAAGCTGGGAGAATTATGCAAAAGCCATACTAAATAAATAAGATGATTAAATCAATATTTTTAACTGCATTCGATTTAACAAAAAAAAACGCGATTGTTTTAATAGGGTTTTTTTTAAGTATTGTATTGTTGTCTTTTTTAATGGGACTATTGGGCGAGTTATTGCGTCAACAAATTATTGCTTCGGTGGTATTTAATATTTTTTCATTGATTGTTAATATCACTATTACCATCGCAACAATTAAATTAGCATTTGCAATAATTGCCGATCAAACGCTCACTTTTGATGCCATAAAGCCTAATAAAATAGAGGCTTTGAAGATTATCAGGTCTAGTTTTTATTTGATTTTATTGATTATTTCTATACTATTTTTAACCCTTGGTTTTTTAGAATTGCTTGGTGTAGTTGATCCAAGTTTTGCAGCTTTTTTCGAAGATTTATCAAAAGACCCTACTCATTTATTCAATTATACCTCCCTACAATTAACTTATACTTTAGCTATTTTATTATTGATTATTTTACCAACCTTAATCATTTATATACGCTTAGGTTTTGTCAATTATTTAATCATTGATAAAGAAATAGAGGTGGGCAATGCATTTATGTTAAGCTATCAATTAACAAAAGGAAAATTAGGCTTTATTGTTTTGTTGTATTTGGCTATCATAGCATTAAATATAATAGGTCTAGCCTTTTTATTAATTGGTGTTTTATTTACAATTCCCATGTCATTTATGATCATCACTTTGGCTTATCGTTACTTATTTCCAAAGGAGATTTTAGATGAAAAAAACTTTTTAATTTAATAAAAGGATTAATGTCTATTAAATCTTTAATTGCTAAAATATATGCTCGAAAACTTGTTCGAAAACTGCATCGCCAGCAATTGCATGCTATTGGTATTCAAGCGCAAATCTTAGCAGATTTAATTCAAAAAGCTAAGCATACCCAATTTGGTTTAGCACATCAATTCGATCAAATAGCTAATTACGAAACCTTTAAAAGTCTTGTTCCTGTTAGAGATTACGAAGACTTTCAAGAACCATATCTTAAGGATTTAATTGCAGGTAAAACCAATGTGCTTTGGCCTGGCAAACCCATTTATTTTTGTAAAACTTCTGGAACTACTTCTGGCGTAAAATATATTCCTATTACTAAAGATTCGATGCAGCATCATATTAATGCTGCAAAAACAGCTTTACTTTGTTACATTAACGAAACAGGAAATGCGGATTTTCTCAATGGAAAATTAATTTTTTTACAAGGCAGTCCATTACTTAATCAACAAGCAGGTATTGCGACTGGAAGGCTATCTGGCATTGTGGCTCACCATGTGCCTGCCTATTTACAAGCCAATAGGCTACCAAGTTTTGAAACAAATTGTATTGAAGATTGGGAAACAAAATTAGACGCAATAGTGGCAGAAACTTTTCATCAAGATATGACACTCATTTCTGGTATACCACCTTGGGTGCAAATGTATTTTGATAAATTAATACAGCAATCTAATGGACAAGCCATCAAAGACATTTTTAAAAACTTTTCTTTGTTTGTATATGGTGGTGTAAATTTTGAACCCTATCGTGCCAAAATAGAACAAAGTATTGGAAAGAAAATAGATACCATAGAGACCTATCCAGCATCTGAGGGCTTTATTGCTTTTCAAGATACGCAAAACGAAGCGGGCTTATTATTAAATATCCATGCAGGTATTTTCTTCGAATTTATACCAGTCGAAAATTATTTTGATGATCAACCTAAAAGGTTAACCTTAGCCGATATCGAGCTAGAAAAAAATTATGCTTTAATTCTAACTACCAATGCCGGATTGTGGGCATATAGTATAGGAGATACTGTAAAATTTGTATGTAAAAGCCCTTATCGCATCAAAGTAACTGGCAGAATTAAACATTTTATTTCTGCCTTTGGCGAACATGTTATTGGCGAAGAAGTAGAATACGCATTAATGACTGCTGCCAAAGAAATTAATTTAGTCATTGCCGAATTTACAGTGGCACCTCAAATAAATCCTATAGATAAAGGGCTTCCATACCACGAATGGTTTATAGAAACAGCGCAAAATATATCGGATTTACCTGCATTTGCTGCAAGAGTAGATCAACTTTTGCAAACAAAAAATGTATATTACAAAGACTTGATTAATGGGAAAGTATTGCGCACTTTGCAAATAAAAATACTTCCAGCAGGTACTTTTATTAATTATATGAAAAAGGAAGGTAAATTAGGTGGTCAAAATAAAGTACCTAGATTATCAAACGACAGAAAAATTGCAGATCAATTAATTGGATAATGAATTCAGAAAATAAAAAACATATTGCAATTCTTGGATCTACCGGATCTATTGGTACGCAAACTTTAGAAGTGATTGCTGCTAATCTGCATTTATTTAAAGTAGAAGTCTTAACTGCTCATTCCAATGCCGAATTATTGGCAAGTCAGGCCATACAGTTTGATGTAAACGCAGTTGTTATCACAGACGAAAGCAAATATGCTTGGTTAAAAGAAAAATTAGCTCATACCGATATTAAAGTTTTTGCTGGCGAACAGGCCTTATCAGAAGTAGTTACTTTTGAAAAAATTCAATTGGTATTAACTGCATTAGTTGGCTATGCCGGTTTAAAACCAACCATTGCAGCCATTAAAGCAAAAAAGAATATTGCCTTAGCTAACAAAGAAACATTGGTGGTAGCAGGCGATCTAATCACCAAATTAGCAGAAGAATATGATGTGTCCATATTACCAGTTGACTCCGAACATTCAGCAATTTTTCAATGTTTAGCTGGCGAATGGCATAATAAAATTGAAAAAATATATCTGACCGCTTCGGGTGGACCTTTTAGAGGAATGGATCGTTTGGCTTTAGCAAATAAAACAAAAGCACAAGCGCTTAAACATCCTAATTGGACAATGGGTGCAAAAATTACCATTGACTCTGCATCACTTATGAATAAAGGCTTAGAAGTAATCGAAGCTAAGTGGTTATTTAATTTACAAGCCGATCAAATTGATGTTATTGTGCATCCGCAATCAATTGTACATTCAATTGTTCAATTTAATGATGGATCGATGAAAGCGCAAATGGGTTTACCCGATATGAAATTGCCTATTCAATATGCATTAACTTATCCAATGCGAACCATCACCGATTTTCCGCGATTTGATTTTTTAAATTACCCAACCTTGAGTTTTGAAAAAGCCGATACCGAAACTTTTCAAAATTTAGCATTGGCTTTTCAAGCCATGAAACAAGGCGGCAATATGCCTTGTATATTAAATGCGGCAAACGAAGTGGTAGTGGAAGCTTTTTTAAATGATCAAATTGGTTTTTTAGAAATGTCGGATGCTATCACTGATTGTATGCAAAAAATTACATTTATAGACACACCTAATTACGATGATTATGTAGCTACCGATACAGAAAGCCGTATATTTACACGCAATTGGATTTTAAATAAATAATATATTTTTTATGAACGGACTTATCATGGCTGCGCAATTAATCGCTGGCCTTTCCATTTTAGTAGTATTACACGAGTTAGGACATTTTTTAGCAGCCCGTGCATTTGGTATTAAAGTTGAAAAATTTTATTTGTTTTTTGACGCTTGGGGTTTCAAGCTTTTTAGTGTTAAAATAGGAGAGACAGAATATGGTATTGGATGGTTGCCATTAGGGGGCTATGTAAAAATTGCCGGAATGATAGATGAATCGATGGATGTAGAAGCGATGAAAGCACCTGCAGAGCCCTGGGAGTTTCGATCTAAACCAGCTTGGCAAAGATTTATAGTAATGATTGGTGGCGTAACAGTGAATGTTTTATTGGGTATTCTAATTTTTTGGATGCTGACATTCAAATACGGACAAAGTTATATTCCAAATGAGCAAGCAAAAAATGGAATTGTTGCCTACGAGTTAGCCAATGAAATTGGATTACAATCTGGCGATAAAATTACCAGCATCAACCAAAAACCAGTCGTTAAATTTTCGGATATGTGGAGCTCGGAAGTATTAATGGGAAACGCAATTATTGCATTCGAAAGAAACGGACAGCCACAAGAAATCACTATTCCCACTAATTTTATTGAAAAACTTTCTGATAAAGGGCGTTCTAATTTTATAGATGATTTTCCTAGAGTAGAAAGCGTATTGGATAGTTTAGTAGCAGAGGGAAGCGCAGCAAAATCGGGTATGCGAGTAGGAGATATTATTTTATCAGTAAACGATTCTGCCGCACAGTTTATGGATCAATTGAAACCAATTGTTGTCAAAAATGCTGGAAAAGAAATTAATTTAAAAGTATTAAGAGGTGGCGAGCAAATTGCATTAACATTGAATGTTAGCAAAGAAGGCACCATCGGATTTTTTCCTAAGAAAAACTTCGACTTAAAAATAATTGAATATGGTTTCTTTGAAGCCTTGCCTATTGGTGCAAGTAAAGCATGGTCAACTTTAACCGATAACGTAAAAGGTTTAGGAAAAGTAGTAAGGGGCGAAGTAGCTGCAAATAAAGCGGTTCAGGGGCCTATAGGTATTGCGGCAATTTATGGAGCCACTTTTAATTGGATTAAATTCTGGACATTAACAGGCATACTTTCGATGATATTGGCTTTCATGAATATTTTACCAATACCTGCATTAGATGGAGGGCATTGTGTGTTCTTAATCATCGAGTCTATTATTGGCAGGCCACTAAGTGATAAATTTATGGAGCGCGCGCAAATGGTTGGTTTTGTAATATTAATTAGCTTAATTGTTTTTGCTTTTGGAAATGATCTTTGGAAATTATTTGCTAAATAAAAATGAATTATTTTGAATTGTATGAAATTCCTGTTTCTTTTTTAGCCGATGATATTCTCATCAAACAACGCTATTATGCAAACAGTAAAAAATACCATCCAGATTTTTTCATCAATGAATCGGAAGAAAAACAAGCAGAGGTGCTGCATTTGTCTACTTTAAACAATGAAGCTTATCGATTATTAACCAATTTCGACAAAAGAGTAGCCTATATTTTAACTTTAACTGGTCAGATTTCGGATGCCGAAAAATTTGTTTTACCTCCTGATTTTTTAATGGAAATGATGGATATCAACGAAAAGATTATGGAGCTATCTGCAAATGATGTGCTTGCCATAACTGACGTTACAAATGGAATAGCGATACTTGAAAAAAGCTTAAATGACTATTTGCAAGTAAGTTGCAAACAATTTGATGCACATAATCATAATGATCAAGCCGCTGTTTTATTGGCAATCAAGGACGCATATTATAGAAAAAAATATTTGTTGCGAATTAAAGATAGTTTGAATAAGTTTGCATCCTGATTTAGTTCGCTAAATTTTAATCAAGAATGCCCAGCTGGCGGAATTGGTAGACGCGCTGGTCTCAAACACCTGTGGGAAACCGTGCCGGTTCGACTCCGGCGCTGGGTACAAAAAAAAGCCTCTGAATTTTCAGAGGCTTTTTTATTATTTTAAACTATTATCTCACCAAGTTCACACTGCCTGTTTGCGTTCTCACCCTCGAAGTTAAGGTATAGAAATACGTTCCGGCACCTGCACCATCACCATCCCATTCAAATTCTGGATCTTTAGATTCGAATATTTTTTTACCCCAACGG
>CANNIS010000025.1 GCA_947505035.1 Sphingobacteriales bacterium | reverse complement strand
CTTTTTACAGAACGTGATTATGCTAGAAAAGTAGTTTTGTTAGGTAAAAACTCTAAAGAGGTATTGGTTGCAGAAATCATGAATAAACAACCAGTTATTTTAGCTCCAAACGATTCTATTGCCAATGCTATGCAATTGATGACTGATAAAATGGTTCGTTACATTTTAATCATTGAAAACGAACAGCTCTTAGCCATTGTTTCGATTGGTGATTTAGTAAAGTATATCATTGATCAACAAGACCAAACCATTCAACATTTAAATAAATATATTTCCAGTTAAATTTATTTTAATTTGTTTTTAAATGCTTTTTGAAACTTTTCAACTTTAGGTCGAATCACAAATTGGCAGTAGGGTTGGTCGCCGTTTTGGTTGAAATAATTTTGATGGTATTTTTCTGCTTCGTAGAAAACTTCCGCCGGCACAATGGTGGTTACAATTTCATTTTCGAAAGCACCTGATTTTTGCAATTCATTTTTATAAAATTCGGCTATTGTTTTTTGTTCGTTTGAGTGATAAAAAATAACCGAACGGTATTGTGTACCCACATCGCCGCCTTGTTTGTTTAAGGTTGTTGGATCGTGACTTTCCCAAAACGCTTGCAATAAAGTTTTATAAGTTACTTTATTTGGATCAAAAATTAATTGACATACTTCTGCGTGGCCGCTGGCTCCGGTGCAAACTTCTTCGTAAGTAGGGTTTGCGCTTGTGCCTCCTTCGTATCCAGATTTTACAGATACAACACCTTCAATTTGCTGAAAAATGGCTTCTACACACCAAAAACATCCAGCTCCAAAGGTAGCGGTGTCGGTCATTTTCGGATTTTTAATTTCGTGGTTCATAGCAACTTTTTTTGCGTTTAATGGAACAGAGGTACATCCCAAAATAACAGTTAATAATACAATTGGGAGAATTATTTTCATTTTTAAAAAGTCATGGTTATACCAAAACTAGGCAAAAATGGCAATTGGTATTTCTTAGCATAAGATATTCTATCAAAATAAAATAAATTATTTCTATCGTAAACATTTGTTACGCCCAAGGTAGTTTCTAAAACATTGTTTTTGCTAAACTCCCATTTCTTTTTCATAGAAATATCTAAGCGATGGTACCAAGGCAATCTGCCTAAATTTAATTGTCCATATATAACACCCAATTGACCATTTTGTTCGGTATAAGAGTTATTAATATTTTCGAATAATATTTTCTCGTAAAACCCTTGTGTTTGAGTGAAAGGGAAGCCCGACCCTAAGTTCCAGCGACAATCAAACTCCCAATTGTGTTTTTTACCAAAAGCATAAGTGCCCACAATATTTACATTGTGTCTTCTATCGTAATGTGGGTTATAGTTTCTGATACCATCGTACCTGCTCACATAACCTAAAGAATAAGTTGCCCATAAATACAGGTTTTGTTTTTCGTATTTAAATGTAAAATCAATTCCTTTAGCTACGCCATCTTCGATGATATAGTCTTCTCTTTGATAGGCGGGCTTATCTTTATACTCGTCGGTGTTTGGATATAATTTATCTCTATTGATATTGGTTAACTGATCAAACTTTTTAATGTAACCTTCCACATTAATTTGGAATCGATTGGTTACATCAAATTCAAAACCTACTATAATGTGACGTGCTTTTTGAAGTTTGCTGGTTACCGGTTTTCCTCTAAAGGTGTTTGGTGCATCTTCTGGTCCAGATAAAAAACCATAAAATAAGTTCACGATATCACGATCCGAACCAGCGCTCAGTAAATTTTGACTAAAGAAACCAGATGCTAATTTAAATCTGATAAATTCAGTAATAATATATTTGGCGCTAAACCTAGGCTCTATAGACATTTCGGCCAATGAAGCATAATAATGAGCGCGAATACTTGGTTCTAAAATAAGTCTATTGGATGCATATTTATATTTAGTAAATGCAGCAATTTCTGATGTAAATTGTTCTTGTTTAATAACGGTATTAGCCGCATTGGTAAATTGAAAATCGGTTTGGAAACCTAACATTTCAATACCGTATTTCAATTCATCTTTACCAATAAAATAAGTGAAATTTAATCCTGCGTTAAAACCATTAATTTTACTAAAGCGTGGCTTGCTTGTTAATTCTTTCATGCTAATATCATAACCCGAATAAGCAAAAGAACCATCTACTAAAACAGAAGAGGAACCAGGAATGACTACAAAGCTACCGCCAAAACCCGTGCTATTCCATGCAATGGCTGCTGGTGCTTTGTAATTTACTTGGTCGGTAAACTTAAAACCAAATAAGTTGAGTTTGCTACCATTGTTGCTATTGAAAGAAATTTTTCCGTACAAATCGGTAAAATTATAAGGTAAGCCAGCGGTATCTACATAGCTATAAATATTTTTTGCGGTGCGTTCTAAGTAAGAGGTTCTGCCCGATAATATAAAAGAGGAAGTAGATTTGCCTTCTTCATATTTACTCAAAGGACCTTCTAATAAAAGTTTACTAGTAAATGGATTGCTACCAATCTTTCCGCTTAGTTTTTGTTTATTTCCATCGCGTGTAGTAATGTCCATTACAGCAGAAATTCGGCCTCCGTATTCTGCTCCAAAACCACCAGTGTATACATCTGCATTTCTAATAATATCTGTTTCGAAAACAGAAAATAATCCAATCGAGTGAAATGGATTATAAACAATCATACCATCTAATAATACTTTATTCTGAATAGGGGAGCCACCACGAATATATAATTGACCACCTTGGTCGCCTGTAAAGACAACGCCTGGTAGTATTTGAAGGTATTGCGCTAAATCTGGTTCGCCACCAACAGAAGGAATTCTGTTGATTTGTTTTGGAGTAACTTTAGCCACCGAGACTTTTGTTTCGGTTAAGTTTTCTGTTTTATCGGCAGTAATATCAACGGTATTGATGTTGACAGATTTTTGTGTTAAATAAATATTTTGCGTTATTCTACCTCCAGGTTTTAAGATAATTCTAATTTTAACGGTGTCAAATCCAACGCCGGTGCTGCTTAAAATATAAGATCCAGGATTTATTTTGCTAAGGTTATAAAATCCGTTTACATCACTTGCATTACCATTGCTTGTGCCTTCTAAAAATACTTTAGTGAAGATAATCGGTTCGCCTGTTTTTTTATCGTAAACAAAACCTCTTACTTCTGCAAATTGTGCTAAAGCAGGAATTGCAGTTAAAGTTAAAAACGCAAGAAGCAGGATTTTTTGTATTCTTTTCATATATGCTAAAAGTTTGCAATATAAAAGAATATAGCTTTAAAAATGCCTTTTAATAGGAAAAATCGATGAAAAACGGAATTTAGGCTCCTTGTTGACCAGCCAATAAATAGAGTACAGCCATTCGAATTGCAACACCGTTTTCTACTTGATCTAGAATAATAGATTGTTTGGCGTCTGCCACATCACTCGAAATTTCTACACCTCTGTTAATGGGTCCAGGGTGCATCACCACAATTTCTTTTGGTAAAGAATCGAGTAAGCTTTTAGTTAAACCATGCATCATGGTATATTCTCTTAAGCTCGGAAAATATTTAATGTCTTGTCGTTCTAATTGTATTCTAAGCATATTGGCTACATCGCACCAAGCAAGTGCTTTGCGTAAGTCGTGCTCTACGGTAACGCCAAGGCTTTCAATGTATTTTGGAATCAGTGTGGTTGGTCCGCAAACTTTAACTTCTGCACCTAATAATTTTAAGCATAGAATATTAGAAAGCGCGACTCTTGAATGCATAATGTCACCTACAATTACCACTTTTTTTCCTTTAACGTTTCCTAGTTTTTCTCTGATAGAAAAAGCATCGAGTAGGGCTTGGGTTGGATGTTCGTGTGCGCCATCTCCCGCATTGATAATTGGCACGTGAATATGTTTGGCTAAGAATACTGCTGCTCCTGGATTTGGATGCCTCATTACCACCATATCTACTTTCATGGCTAAGATATTATTGACGGTATCAATCAGCGTTTCTCCTTTACTTACCGATGAAGAGGCCGCTGAAAAATTGACCACATCTGCAGATAATCTTTTTTGTGCTAGTTCAAAAGAAAGTTTGGTGCGGGTAGAGTTTTCGAAAAATATATTGGCAATGGTGGTGTCTCTGAGTGAGGGAACTTTTTTAATGGGTCTGTTGATCACCGTTTTGAAATTATCCGCTGTTTCAAAAATTAACTTAATATCATGTTGAGTTAATCCTTTGATTCCTAATAAATGGCGAACACTCAAATTTTGCATATTATTTTTGCTTCTTTTGGTTTGTTAAATTATTTTCTGAAATCAAGACTACTTCGTCTTTTCCTTCTGTTTCTTTCCATTTTACAATTACTTTTTCAGAAGAAATAGAATCGATGGCATGGCCAACATAGTCGGGCTCTATTGGTAAATGCCTAGTATATCTTCGGTCTATTAATACCAGTAGTTCTACTTTTGCAGGTCTGCCAAAGGCAAGCATGGCGTCCATACCAGCGCGTATGGTTCTACCTGTAAATAAAACGTCGTCTATTAGAATGACTTTTTTATTTTCTATGATAAAATCAATTTGAGTGGCATTGGGCACTAGTGGATTGGCCCTGTGTCTAAAATCGTCTCTAAAAAAAGTCACATCTAGTTGTCCTAGATTGATGGTTTTTTTAGTAAGTAATTGTTGTAATTGTGCTTGAATTCTTTTAGCTAAATAAATTCCTCTGGGTTGTAATCCAATTAAAACAGAGTTGGAGAAATCGTTGTGATTTTCGATTAATTGATGACAAAGGCGTTGAATGGTGATGTCAAACTTAGGGTTTCCTAATATGATGCCTTCTTTCATTTGGAATTTGATTTGCCAAATATAAGGTTTTTTGTAGATGACTACGAAAAAATGATGCAAAAAAAAGCCCCTCGAGATTCCGAGGGGCTTTAGAATAGCTTAAAAGCTAATTATTCTGCTGCATCTGCTGGTACGTCGGCTGCTGTTTCCGTTGCTGCACTAGCAGCCTCTTTTTTAGCTTTTGTACCTTTTTCAGATGTTTCTAATGAAGATTTTAAGTTAGCCAATACACCTAAATCGCCTAAAGTGGTTTTTTCTACTGAATCTTTCACTTTTTTAACTGCGGTTGAGGCTGCTTTAGCTTCTTTTTTCTTCTTATCAGTTTCTTCTGCTCTTGCTTCTGCTTTTGCTTCTTCATGAAGTTTAGCATGTGAAACTACAATACGCTTAGCATCTTTACTGAATTCAATAATTTTGAAATCTAACACTTCTTCGTTTGTAGCCATTTTGCCGTCTTCCTTCATCAAGTGTTTAGTAGGAGCAAATCCTTCTACACCATAAGGTAAAGTTATAACAGCACCTTTATCAGTAACTTTTACAATCGTACCTTGATGAATAGAATCTAAAGTGAAAATGGTTTCGAAAGTTTCCCAAGGGTTTTCTTCTAATTGCTTATGACCTAAACTTAATTTGCGTTCTTCAGCATTCACCTCTAAAACAACAACAGCTAATTTATCACCAACTTTAGTAAACTCATGAGGATGATTTACTTTTTTAGACCAAGATAAGTCTGAGATATGGATTAAACCATCGATACCTTCTTCGATTTCAACAAATACACCAAAGTTAGTCATGTTTTTCACAACTGCATTTTGTTTGCTGCCTACAGGGTAACGATCTGAAACACCTACCCAAGGGTCTGGTGTTAATTGTTTAATACCTAACGACATTTTTCTTTCTTCACGATCAAGTGTTAAAATAACAGCTTCCATTTCGTCGCTCACTTTCATGAACTCTTGTGGAGAACGTAAATGTTGTGACCATGACATTTCTGAAACGTGAATTAAACCTTCTACTCCTGGGATGATTTCTAAGAATGCACCGTAATCTGCAACAGTTACGATTTTACCTTTCACTTTAGAACCAATTTCAATTTTGGTATCTAATGATTCCCAAGGGTGAGGTGTTAATTGTTTTAAACCTAATGCGATACGTTTTTTCTCGTCATCAAAGTCTAATACAACTACATTGATTTTTTCATCCAATTTTAATACTTCTTCTGGATGCTCTATGCGGCCCCAAGAAATATCTGTAATATGTAATAAACCGTCTACACCACCTAAGTCGATGAATACACCGAATGCGGTAATGTTTTTAACAGTTCCTTCTAATACTTGACCTTTTTCTAATTTAGAAATGATATCAAATTTTTGACTTTCTAAATCGTCTTCAATTAATACTTTGTGAGAAACAACTACGTTACGGAATTCTTGGTTAATTTTAACCACTTTGAATTCCATGGTTTTTCCAACATAAATATCGTAGTCACGAATTGGCTTGATGTCAATTTGTGAACCAGGTAAAAATGCTTCTACACCATCGATGTCTACAATTAAACCACCTTTTGTTCTGCTTTTCACAAAACCATTGATGATTGCGTCTTTCTCTAATGCAGTATTGATATTATCCCATGATCTTTGTGTTTTAGCTCTTTTACGAGATAAAATTAATTGACCATTTTTGTCTTCTTGATCTTCAACAAAAACTTCTACTACATCACCTAGCTTTAAACCCGGTGTGTCGCGAAATTCAGAAAGTGGTACCATTCCATCAGATTTAAATCCAATGTTTAATACAACATCTTTTGTGTTCATTGATACAACAGTTCCAGAGATGATTTCTCCTTTGTTGATTGAACTAAGTGTAGTGGTGTAAAGAACTTCTAATTTAGCTCTTTCAGCATCTGAGTAACCACCTAGTTTTTTGTTGTCCATATCCCAATCGAAATCATTGCTGTTGTGGATAATGGAATTTGATTTAATTTCATCAAGCGATAGAGAATCAGCTTCTGATTCAATCACTGTTTCTTCAGTGTTTCTGTTAACGAATTCAGCATTCGCTTGAGATGCTAGTAATTCTTGGTCTGTGATTTGTTTTTTTGCCATTAAGTTTTTTTCTCCTTTTTCCTGTGATTTGCAGGAGGCCAAAGATAGAAATTAATATCTGAATAACAAACAAGCCCAATAGGGCATTTTTTGATAAAAAAAGGGTGTTAAGAAGCATTTAAGCAGGTTTTTAAAGAAAACTGCTTTTAAACGCTTTATAGGGCGATTAATTGACGGCTACTGAGTAAATCTTTGACAAAATTTAATTGTTCAATTGGGTTTAAAAAGGTATTATCTAAGACAATTGCGTCTTCGGCTTGTCTTAATGGGCTTTCACTGCGGTGAGTGTCTTCGTAATCGCGCATATTCAGGTTTTCGGCAATTTCTACTAAACTTACTTTTTCGGCTTTTTGTTGTATTTCGTCGAAACGTCTTTTTGCACGAACTGCAGGATCGGCCGTCATGAAAATTTTTAATTGCGCTGCTGGAAATACGGTTGTGCCAATGTCTCGACCATCCATCACCACATTTTTAGTGTTTCCGATAGCTTGTTGAATGGCTACCATTTTAATTCTCACCGCTTTAATGGCAGAAACTTTACTTACCATTTGTGAAATTTGCATACTGCGAATAGCTGCAGAGACATCATTTCCATTCAATAAAAATTGATTCTCATGCACATCCAATTCAATTTCGTTTAATGCTTGATGAATAGCATCTAGGTTATCAAGGTCAATATGTTTAGTGATAAAATACAAAGTAACGCAACGATACATTGCACCGGAGTCGATATAAGTAAAGCCAATATCCTTTGCCAAAGCTTTAGCCATGGTGCTTTTACCGCAAGAGGAATAGCCATCAATGGCAATGTTGATAAATGAATTTGGATTCATGGTGCCACAAATTTAATTAAATTAATGAGGGCGAGCTTATTTTTTCTTAAAGAAATCATTTGGATTCACAATCAAGCTCACCATATTGGTATAGCCCGCTAAATGGTTGTTCGCGCTACCATAATTGAATCTTATTTTGCTAATTTTTAGTCCAAATCCCCAAGAAAATCCAACAGTAGAAAGTCGAGTTTCTAGACCAAGTTCTTTTCTTTTTTGGTGGTTATAACCAACTCTAAATTGTAAGTTTTCTGAAAAAATAATTTCGGTTCCAATGGCCACATGTCGAAGTAATTTATCCGTAAAACTAAATTGTTGTAAAATGGGTAGGCCAGTAGCTAAATCAATCTGAGTAGTTCTTTGATTCGGATCTAAATAGGTTAAATCAAATTTTTGTAAGTCGTGCAGTGTTAAAGAAAAACGAAAAGGCGCATGCGCTAATTTTTTTGCAATACCGAATTGTGCTTCAAATGGCATAGTTTCTTTATCGTTGCTAAAGGTATTGGTTTGCGCACCCATATTTTTAAGAACAAAAGATGCTGTAAAACCATTGAGGGTGTCGGCGTAAGTGCCACCAAGGTCTAGTAAAACGGCACGCGCGTCGTATTCGGCTAATTGGCTAAAAACGGTTTTAATACTTGCACCATAACTAAAAAGTTGACGGGTATAGGCATAACTAAAATTGAGCGAATTTTCTTTCGCGTTAAAATTGCCAAGGTTGTCGCCATATTCGTTGGTTAATTCAAAATTGCCATAGTCGATGTATTGAATGCCTATGCCAAAAGTACCATACCTATTCATAGAAAAGGCAGTGCCTAAATAGCCATAACTGATATCGCCAAAATAATTACAGGTATTAAATGCATACCTGTTGTCCATTTTGACATTTAGTAGGGCAGGATTTTGCGCCACATTATTGATATCGGCATCTACACTTGCAATACAATAGCCACCTAAAGCGGTAATTCTAGCAGAGTTGGGTAGGGTTAAAAACTTATGCGTTCCGTAGCCACCTGTTTGCGCGTATAGCGGAAATGCAGTGCTCATGGCCAGTCCAATAAAAAGGAATTTTAAGTTGCGCATAAATTCAAAATGTATTAACGACAAACGAAGTTAATTATTTTTCCTTGTCAAAAATTATCTTTTGGCAGGTCTACAATAAAATCTTTATTAAAATTAACTAAAAATAATTGTTCAGATGCTCTGGTAATAGCGGTATAAAGCCAACGTATAAACTCTTTGTTTACTAGTTCGTCTGTTAAATAGCCCTGGTCTACAAAAACTGCTTTCCATTGCCCACCTTGAGATTTATGACAAGTAACGGCATAGGAGAATTTAACTTGCAAGGCATTATAATAGGGGTCTGTTTTAATTTTGGCTAATCTTTCCGATTTATTTTTAATGTCTGCATAGTCTAAGGCCACTTGTTCGTATAAATGTTTTTGCTGCGCATTACTCAGGGCCGGACTATCCGAATCTAGGGTATCTAAAATAATTTTTGCAGTAATGATTGGCTGCGTTGGAAAATCTACTAATTGTAAACTGGCATCGGCAAATTTTAAACCATACATTTCTTGTTCGTTTCGAATGCGAATAACTTTTGCAATTTCTCCGTTGGCAATAAATTCGCCATCGCTAGATTCTGGAAGCCAGTGGTAATTATTTTTTACTACCATTAAAAAATCACCGCTAGAAATAAATTCTTCTCGAAATAAAATTCGGGCCCTAATTTGTTGATTGTATAAATTGGCATTCTTGTTAGACCTGCAAATAATAAGGGTTTCATCCATTCCAAAATGATCGTAGGCATAATTAATACCATCGACTAATTTCTCTCCAGTGATGTAAAAAAAGTCTTTGAAATTTTTTACCTGCATGCTTGGCTTGCTTATATTTTCGGCTAATAGCTGCTCTCTTAATGCAGTTGCGTTTTCTAAAATACCCGACTTTTTTTCTTGCCTTAACACTTCTTTTAGTTCTGCACTAAAAACTTTTAAACCAAAATGATCTTGTAAATAACTTGGATTAAGTGCTGGGCTTTCGCTTGCGCCAACTGGAGGTAGCTGAGCAGTATCTCCTAAAAATAATATTTTGCAATTACTATCGGATTCGTATACATAGGTAATTAAATCGGAGAGTAAACTGTTGCCCCCAAAGTATTGTCCTTCTTGCACATCGCCAGGTATCATGGATGATTCATCGACAATAAATAAAGTATCGGTATGTGTATTTTTAGCAAGACTAAATCCGCTACCAAATTCCACTGCGCTTTTTTTCCGATATATTTTTTTGTGAATCGTAAACGCCGGTTTTTGCGAATAATTTCCTAAAACTTTTGCAGCCCTACCCGTTGGGGCGAGTAAAATGGCTTTCATTTGGTATTTCGGTAATAACTTTACCAAAACACTCATCGATGTGGTTTTGCCTGTTCCAGCATATCCTTTTAATACAAATAGGGAGTTTGGCGCTTCGGATTTCAGAAAGCGATCTATTTGCCCAAACAAATTGACCTGATCGGCGGTTGGTTGGTGTTTAAAAAGCTGTTCAAATAACTGGTTCACGGCATAAACTTAGGCAGAAATTAGCAAAATCATTTTAATTTTCTACAAATCTTTATAAAATAATACATTTGTGACAATGAATGGATTATTACATAAGGTAGAAAAAGCAGAGCGAGTAGATGAGAGTTTTTATTTCGATACAAAAACGCCCTATCATTTATTCTTGCAGTTAGATGGCAGTTACTTTAGAGCGGTTGCCTATAGTAATACGCGCGAAAAGTATGTGATGCAAGCAGAATTTAGTTACGACCAGGCCAATGATACTCTAAAAGAAATTTTTGAAAAAACAGACTTTTTAAAAAGAGCCTATACCAAAGTTCGTTGTATCGTAATAACTCCAGCACAAACTTTAATTCCGGTAGTGGAGGGTTTAAGTATTGATCCAGAAACAGCTCTTGGTTTCAATGTTAATTTATCTTTTGATCAACAAATATTTACGAATGCATTGGCTAGTATAGATGCGGTGATGGCATTTGCGGTGCATAAAGAATTTGTTTCGATTGTAACCAATCGATTCCCTCAAGTTGAATTTGTACATGCAGCAGCCAGCACCATTTCTTATGGAATCGAATTAGCTGCAAGTAATACGCAAGCAGCCATGTATATTGTTTTGCACGAAGGTTTATTAGAAATTTGTTTGATTGAAAACAATAAACTAAAACTATATAATACTTTTGCTTTTCAAACTCCCGAAGACTTGGTTTATTATCCTTTATTTATTGCAGAGCAGTTTAAGCTTAGCACCGAATCTTTGCAAGTTAATTTAGCAGGAAATATTGCACGCGCAACCCCTGCATTTGATATCCTGCAAAAATATTTTGCCAATGTTCAAATGGCACCACTCGATAAGCGCTCTAAATATGCTGTCAGAATGGAAGAAGAACAGGTTTATCCTTCTTTTTTAACTTTATTTACCACTCGTTTATGCGAATAATTAGTGGAAAATGGAGAGGCATTCGTTTGCAAGCGCCTACAAATTTGCCAGTAAGACCCACAACCGATCAAGCAAAAGAAGCATTGTTTAATATCTTGATCAATAGTTTTGATTTCGATGGATTGAAAATATTAGATTTGTTTTCAGGAACAGGAAATATGAGTTATGAATTTGCTTCTCGCGGCTGTACCGATATTACTTGTGTTGATAAGCACCTTAATTGCGTAAGATTTATCAAAGAAACTTTTCAGAAATTAAAATTCGAAAACGCCAATTTGATAGTAGACGATGTGTTTAAGTTTTTAAAATTGGAGCAAACAACATATGATATTATTTTTGCAGATCCGCCATACGATATGCCCCGCATTGCAGAGATTGCAGACTTGGTAATGGAACAAGGAATATTAAATACGGCAGGTGTTTTAGTTATTGAACATGCCAGTTTACAAAATATAAGTAACGGTAAAGGCTATCAAGAAACCAGAACCTATGGTTCTACTAGTTTTTCTTTTTTTAAATTATTAGCATAAAAGCAAATGAAAAAAATTGCATTATTTCCGGGATCTTTTGATCCAATAACAGTGGCTCATATTGATATTTTAAAAAGAGCATTGCCTTTATTTGATGAAGTGGTGGTAGGTATTGGTTTAAATAATACCAAGCAAGGTTTTATTTCAAATGAAAAAAAAGAAGAAATGTTGCAATTAGTTTTTCAACATGAACCCAAAATTAAAGTAGCCACATACGAAGGTTTAACCGTCGAATATTGTAAGCAAATAGGCGCGCAGTATATGATTCGGGGCATTCGTTCTGCTTCAGATTTCGAATACGAAAAAGCCATTTCACAAATGAATCAGTCGATGCATCCAGATATTGAAAGTGTATTTATTATAAGTAGACCAGGCTATTCGGCCATTAGCTCTACCATTGTTCGAGATATTTTAAGAAATGGTGGCGACATTAGCCAGTTTGTGCCAAAAGAAATTACAGGTATACTTTTAGGCTTAAAGTAATTTGCAGATAATTTCATCGATCGAAGCATAGGTATTTTGACTTACTTTTTCGAATTGATTTATAGGAAGCCATGCTGTTTGTGTAATGCCTTCTGCCAGTTGAGGGATTAAATTTTTATCATCACTTTTCATCAAATACCAATTGGTTTGCTTTAAAATCCAATCGTTATTTTCTTCATAAATATGATAGCTTAGGTGATATAAATCGCCTATTTCAATATGTATGATGCCACATTCTTCTTGAACCTCTCTGATAGCCGCTGTTTCAAAATCTTCCCCTTCGTCTAATTTTCCTTTTGGTAAATCCCATTTTCCACGTCGAAAAATAAAAAGATATTCCGATTGACTGTTTTTAACAATGCCTCCGGCTGCATTAATGAGCGTAAATTGTTGTTTTAGTTGATTGAAAACTGATGTGGGGTTTGCACAAATGATGTTTTTTTGCCCTTTGATGTTTATTATTTCATTTTTAGAAATAGTTAAAACAGCTGATTCAGAATTGTTTGTGGAATTGTGTAAAACTTCTTGACTAAAATTGTCTAATTGTGAAATAACTAAGACGTTTTGATTTATATAAATTTTATACATTTGCGCTATGTTTAATACCAAAGAAACTTCTTTAAAAGTAGCAGAATTTTTGTTACAAATCAAAGCAATCAAATTGCAACCACAAAAACCATTTACTTGGGCTTCGGGTTGGAATTCACCAATTTATTGTGATAACAGAATTACATTATCCTATCCACCCGTTAGAACATATATTCGTCAACGATTAGCAGAAGTAATCCACGAAGAATTTGCTTCTGCAAATTTAATTGCAGGAGTAGCAACTGCAGGAATTCCACAAGGTGTTTTAGTCGCACAAGAATTAGGCTTGCCATTTGCATATGTTCGTTCGGCTCCTAAAGATCATGGGATGAACAACATGATTGAAGGGGAAGTAAAAGAAGGTCAAAAAGTAGTAGTGGTAGAAGATTTAATTTCTACTGGCAATAGTAGTTTAAAAGCGGTAGAGGCTTTAAGAGCAGCAGGCTGCGAAGTAATAGGCATGGTTTCTATATTCACTTATGGATTCGATATAGCCAATCAAAATTTCAAAAATGCAAATTGTAAACTCATTTCTTTGAGTAATTACGACGACTTAATCGATCAAGCATTAGCGTCTAGTTTTATCAATCCAAGTGAGGTTGAATTATTGAAATCTTGGAGAGCAGACCCAGCTAAATGGGCTAAATAATCAGCGACAAAATTTCCATTATTTTTTCTTGAATCAGTAATTAAGGCAGTTTAAAGCTCGCATTGGCCTTTGGCTACAATTTGAGCTAGGACTGTTACGCTATAATAACAACGTTAAAATTAATTTATTTTCGAAAATATGGCAATTTAATTAGTAGACACCTGCTTTTTTTATTGTCTTTATTTAGTTATATTGCTTATAAAATTGAATTTAAATCCTATGAAGAAAAGAATTTTATTGTTGCTTATAACAGTTGCTACTTTTTCGGTTTCGGCAAAAGAGACAAAACAATTACCCGCATCTTTTAAATTAAAATTAAAAGAGTTTCAATACAATGAACGAACTAATTTTCCTTCGTTTATGGTTTTCGAAAAAGGGCAAAACTTAAAAGTTGATAAAACATCAACTGCTTGGGCTAAAAATGTATTTGATTTAAATGCAACAGATGAATTATATTTTCAATCTGAAAAATCGGAAGTATTAAACAATACGGCTTATCATCATTATACCTTTCAACAATATTATGCGCAAACACCAGTAGAATTTGCGATCATCAAAGTGCACGAAAAAGCAGGAGAAATAGAAATTATTAATGGTGATTTTCATGCGGGTATTTTGCCGGTGAATACGCCTAGTATTTCTGCAGAACAAGCTTTGCAATTGGCAAAATCTTTAATGCCTGCAAAGTATTATAAATGGGAAATGAACGGATCGGGCCTTCAAAAGCAAGCCTTATCTGCATTTCAACCAAACACGCATTTGGTAATATTACCTATGCAAGTAGATGGATTAACGCAGTTTTACTATGCTTATAAATCTACTATTTACACCGAAATGCCTTTGGCTATTGCGGATATTTACATTGATGCAAATACTGGTCAACAATTAAAATTAATCAATAAATTATGTACTGTAAATAGTAAAGGTACCGCAGTAACCAAATATACTGGTACTAAAACCATTACAACCGATAGTGTTTCGGCAGTGCAATTTGAACTTTCACAAACAAATCGTGGAAATTCGGGCACCAATATTATAACCTATAATTGCCAAAAACAATTCGAAAATAATGCCATCCCATTTACTGATTCAAATAACTATTGGAATAATTTTAATGCCAATATTGATGAAGCCGCTACCGATGCTTATTATGGCGCAGAACAAACATTTGATTTCTTTAAAAATATACATAACAGAAATAGCATCGATGATAATGGAAAAGCGATGGAAATGTATTTGCATTATGACTTTAATTATTTCAATGCATTTTGGAACGGAAGCTATACCGTATTTGGAGATGGCAATAGCCAACCCTTAACTTATATAGATATTGTAGGGCACGAATTTGCACATGCAGTCACACAATTTAGTGCAGATTTAATTTACGAAAGTGAATCGGGCGCGCTAAATGAATCGTTTTCAGATATTTTTGGTTCAGCAATAGAAATTTATGCTTTAGATTCTAATGCCAGTTGGAAAATTGGCAAAGGGAATTTTTCATTGAGAGATATGTCAAATCCAAATGCATTTCAAAATCCGGATACTTATGACGGCTTAAATTGGACTAATACCAAAAACTGTATCCCTAGCGGAAGTAACGATCAATGTGGCGTACACAACAACTCTGGTGTACAAAACTATTGGTATTATTTATTATCGGATGGGGGTGCAGGTAAAAATGATATTGGAAGCACTTTTGATGTAACAGGAATTGGTTACCTCAAAGCAAGTAAAATAGCCTATAGAAATTTAACAAATTATTTAAGTCCATCATCAGATTTTAACGATGCTAGAAAGGGCGCAATTCAATCTGCTATTGATTTATACGGCTTTGGTTCGCCAGAATATATTGCTACAACAGATGCATGGTATGCCGTTGGGGTAGGAAAGAAATATACAGCAATACCTACGCCCGATTTTTACATAGAAAAATTAGTATGTGATTTAAATACTGATATGCAGTTTGTCAATACTTCGGGAACAGCAATTACTTACCTATGGAACTTTGGAGATAGTCAAACTAGTGTGGCTGAAAATCCGATGCATGCTTATACAAAAAGTGGAAAATATACGGTTACTTTAATTGCTACTAACCCAAATGGTTCGGATACTTTAGTGAAAAATAATTATGTTGAAGTATATGCATCAAAGGCAAAAGCGACTAGCTGTGCTGGTGTTGTGGCCGATCCACTGAGTAATAATTCTATATACAATGTTAGTTTTGCTGATTTAAATAATAGTTCAACCAATGCTGCAAACGAAGGGGGTTACGTGGATTTTACCTGTAAAAGAGCCATTGTCGAAGCGGGCAAAACTTATCCAATGACCATTACCACTAATACAGCTGGATCTGTATTTACCAGGGTATTTATTGATTTTAATAATGATGCCGCATTCGAAACCAGCGAAGAAGTTTTCCAAACGGATTTAACTGTTAAAACACACGAAGGAAATATTACCATTCCAAGTAATGCGATAAAAAATACACCGCTACGCATGCGTATTCGTACAGGAAGGGCATCGGGTAATATTCCGAGCGACCCATGTGGCACCATTAAATTCGGACAAATTGAAGATTATTCTATTGTGATTACGCCAGCTACAGGAATCCAAAGTCAATATTTTCAATCTATATCAGTTTATCCAAATCCTGCTAGTCAAGTCTTAAACATTCCTAATCCATTGGCTTTGCAAGCTTCCTATACCTTGATAGATTTATTTGGCAAGGTGGTTTTTGCAGGAGAACTTTCGAGCGAATTAACACAAATTCCTACAACAAATTTTGCTTCGGGTGTTTATTTTTTAAAGATTGCAAACAATTCAAGCTCGCAACATATCAAAATTATATTGAAATAAATTTGATATGTATGGCTTTTTTTATTGGTTGATAGAAAGAAATATTTTTTAATACTTTGAATTTTTTATGAAAATTAAATTACTGAATTGCTTGTTTTTTGGAATCTTAATTCCATTTCAATTATTGGCTCAAAACAATTATGACAAGAGCAAATTTCATCAATTAGAAGATTGGTGGCCAACTGCAAATGAATATAGAAATGGCGCGGGTGCTCCGGGTCATGCTTATTGGCAGCAAAAAGTTGATTATCAAATTGACGTTAATTTAAATGATGAAAAGCAAGAATTAACTGGCTTCGAAAAGGTTACCTACACAAATAATTCGCCCGATGCGCTTAGCTATTTATGGTTACAATTAGATCAAAATATTTTTGATCCAAATGCTATGTCTTATTTGACAGAAACGAAAGATCAAATAGGGAATATGAGTTTTGAAGGAATGAAATATATTTTCAGAAATGAATTTGAAGGTGGATATAAAATTCTATCCTTAAAAGATAATCAGGGAAAAGCTTTGAAATATACTGTAGTCAATACCATGATGCGAATTGATTTGCCAAATCCATTATTAAAAGGCGAAAAATTTGTATTTCAATTAAAATGGAATAATAAAATCAATAACACTAAGTTTAATGGTGGTCGAGGTGGTTGTGAATATTTTCCAGAAGATAAAAATTACCTCTACGAATTGGCGCAATGGTTTCCTCGCTTATGTGTATACGACGATGTTGATGGTTGGCAGCATAAACAATATTTAGGTACAGGCGAATTTGCTTTAGAATTTGGAGATTACAAAGTTTCCATAACTGTACCAGCAGATCATGTAGTTGCGGCAACGGGTGTATTACAAAATGCTTCGCAAGTACTTAGCCCATTACAATTAAGCAGATTTAATGCAGCTAAAAATGCGAAAGAACCATTCTTGATTATTACTCCTGCCGAAGCGCTTAAAAACGAAGCAAGCAAAGAAACAAAAACAAAAACATGGATTTTTGAAGCAGAAAATGTGCGTGATTTTGCATGGGCAAGTTCTCGTAAATTTATTTGGGATGCCATGGGTGTTACAGTAGGTAAAAATAAAATTATGGCGATGTCTTATTATCCCAAAGAAGGCAATCCATTATGGGAGAAATATTCTACGCAAGCTATTGCTCACACCTTATTAGTTTATTCGAGATATACGGTAGACTATACTTATCCGGTAGCCATTTCGGTCAATGGTCCAATTGGTGGAATGGAGTATCCTATGATTTGTTTCAATGGCCCAAGACCAGAGAAAGATGGTACATACAGTGCAAGAACTAAGTATGGTTTAATTTCGGTGATTATTCACGAAGTTGGGCATAATTATTTCCCGATGATTATTAATTCTGACGAACGCCAATGGTCTTGGATGGACGAAGGCTTGAATACATTTTGTCAATATTTAGCGGAACGCGAGTGGGATGAAAAATACCCTTCTAGTAGAGGCGAAGCAAGATCAATCATACCATATATGTCTAGTGATCAAGCTACCTTAGAGCCAATCATGACCAATTCTGAATCGATTCAACAGTTTGGTAATAACGCTTACGGTAAACCAGCAGCGGCATTAAATATCTTGAGAGAAACCGTAATGGGTAGAACTTTATTCGATGATGCATTTAAAATTTATGCTAATAGATGGGCATACAAACATCCGCAACCTGCCGATTTCTTTAGAACCATGGAAGATGCAAGTGGCGTAGATTTAGATTGGTTTTGGAAAGGTTGGTTTTATAGCACTGAGCCTTGCGATATCGCATTAAACTCGGTAACAGCCTATACCATTGATTCTCAGAATCCGACTATAGAAAAGCCAGCTAAAAAGTCAAAGCGTGATGCGGCAGATATTTCCATTTCTACCATACGAAATAAAACAGCAATAAAAAATTATCGTTTAAATAATTACCCTTCACTTTCCGATTTTTATAATAAATACGACGCTTTAGACGTAACCGAAAACGACAAAGATAAATTCAAGAAATATGAAGAGTCTTTATCGGCAGAAGACAAGAAAATGCTCTCGAATAATTTGTTTTATTATATACTTGATTTAGAAAATGTGGGTGGCTTAATTATGCCTGTAATTATTCAATATGAACTAGCCAATGGGCAAAAAGAAATCTTAAGAATACCTGCAGAAATTTGGAGAAAAAATAACCAAAAGGTTTCTAAGCTCATCATCACAACTCAAGAGGTTAAGCAGTTCGAGTTAGATCCATTACAAGAAACGGCAGATATTAATCGAAAAAATAATTACTTTCCGAGTAAAATTATTGAATCGCAATTTCAATTATTTAAAGAACAGCAAAAGAGCAGAGAGCCTAATACCATGCAGTTAGACAAACAAGGTAAATTGTAATTTAATGAAACAAGGAACTATTTTTCGTTCAATTCCATTAATACTTTTGATCTTGCTGCCTTTTACCATGCAGGCTCACAAGTATTATACTTCAGTTACGCAACTAGATTTTAATCCTACCGAAAAATGTTTTCAGGTAACGATGAATGTTTTTGTGGACGATTTAGAAGCGGTTTTGACACATGAAAATAAACAGGTGGTGAAATGGAAATCGGATCAAGCCGAATTAAATGCCTTGTTATTAAAATATTTGAATAAACATTTCAACGTTAAGTTAAATCAAAAATCTGCTAGTGAATTTCGTTTAATTGGTACCCGAGAACAAAAAGGTTTATTGACCATTTTTTTTGAAATCCCAGTAGAAAAGAGCGTTAAAAATATAGAAATAACAGATACGTTTTTAATGGATATGTTTCCGATTCAGTCAAATGTAGTAAACTTAAATTATGAGAATCAGAAG
>CANNIS010000024.1 GCA_947505035.1 Sphingobacteriales bacterium | reverse complement strand
TGACTATAGCGTGGGTGTCCACCTCTTCCCATTCCGAACAGAGAAGTTAAGCCCCACAGCGCCAATGGTACTGCAGTAAAATGTGGGAGAGTAGGTCGTTGCCAAATTTTATTCAAGCCCAGATCAGTAATGTTCTGGGCTTTTTTTTTAATTTATTATAAGTAAATTGTACCCATGAATTGGTCAGAGATAAAACAGCAAATATATTTCTACGATGGATCGTTAAGAGATGTAATAATAAAAGACACTACCGCTAGTGACTGGGAAAAATGGATCAACTTTGTAAATGAAAATTGCAAAGTAGATTGGTTAAACGGAAAAACAGTAAAGAACGAACCCAAGATTAAATTTGATATTGTCAACGAGTTTTTTGAAGGGAACGAAGATTATAGTTCTTCTGCAAACATTCTGTTAGATAAAATTTTAATGAACGTTCATTTTTTTAAATCAACAGAAATTAAATTTGATATTGATCCTAGAGATTTTCATACAATCACGCAACATGAGCAGTTTATGGAATTATTAGGGGGAATGGCAAAGGCAATTAACAAATCTGTATTGATTACTGGCGAAAACGAACCAGAACAAATTCTAATCACCATACAAGCTTAGTAATACAAATTTCTGCTGCTTCAGTAGATTGTATTACTTGTGAAAGTTTTGGTCGCTCAGCGCTTTAAAATAGCGCTAGTATAGAGAATTTATGCGCCATTTTCTCAATCCAGAAAATGTTTTTTACAAAAAGTAATTAAGCAGTAAAAAAAATAAAGCCTGAATAATAAATAAACTGCTGGCAAATGTATTGACGCTAATTTTTTTAAGATACATTTTGAGGCCTAACAAAATAGCACTGATCATAAACCAGCATATATAATTAAATAAAGGGATATGGCCGTTTTCCCAAGACCAAAAGTTTAGTTTTACAGCAACCGGTTCTAAAATAATATCAAAGCCGGTAGCAATTGCGGCCCCGCCTAATACCACAGCAATAGTGAATGTTCTTGCAGTTATATTTACATTCCACTTCCTTCGAAGTATATCAATGCATTGTGTTAATAAAGAACCCGAACAAAATACGATGTTAAACCAGTTGAACCCAATTAACAAAGGCACTCCATATAGTTTTGGCCCTAATACTTGACCATATTGATAATTGCCAAAAAGCAGACCAGTATTAACGCCAATAATTTCAGTTGCCATGCCAATGGTAAAAGCAATAAAGAAAAAACCAATATATGCTTTAAAGAATTTTAATTGTGTAATGGAAAGCAATAAAAACATAATCAGCAATACAATAGGTACGCTATAAATGAACCAATCTTTATAGGGCGTAAATAAAATACCTATCAATCCTGTTATGTGAAATAAAAGGGCTAAAAAAATGGGGCTATGCTTTTTAAAATTAGGCATGGTATTTATCTTTGATTAAATTGGCTACAATGCTTGCACTTGACAAACAAAGTGGTATACCTCCTCCAGGATGTACGCTGCCTCCGACAAAATAAAGGCCATTGCTTGTCTTACTATCATTAGGATGTCTCATAAATGCGGCCATCTTACTATTAGAACTTGTGCCATATAAAGAACCCATATAAGAAGCGGTTTTAGACTCGATGCTAACTGGTGTGAGCACCTCGTCGACCGTAATATAGGGTTCAATATTTTCCCCTATTATACGGTTTAATTTTTGAATGATTGCTTTTCGATAAAACTGTTCTAAACTTTTCCAATCTTGCCCATTGTTTGCCGGAACATTAATCAATACAAACCAATTTTCTTTACCGATAGGTGCATGTTTTCCGGGCTCTAATTTATTGGTGATATTGATATAAACTGTTGGATCATTAAATGGCAATCCGGTATTAAAAATGGCATCAAATTCGGCTTGATAATCTGCACTAAAAAAAATGTTGTGCAAGTCTAATGTTGGAAAAGTTTTATTCATCCCCCAATAAAAAATTAAAGCACTGCTACTTCTTTCTTGTTTTTTTATTTCTGCTGCCTTAGACGAATCGTTTAATAAATTTTTATAAGTAAAATAAACATCCATATTACTTACCACAATTGCTGCGTCATATACTTCCTTATCTACCTTCACGCCAGTCACGCAATTGCCTTTTGTTTGAATCTCTTGAACTGATTTTCCAAATGAAAATTGTACGCCAAGTTTAAGTGCTAAATTATACAACGCATTGGTTATGCTAATCATGCCACCTTTAGGATAATAGGCACCTTCATTGTGTTCTAGGTGTGAGATTAAAGAAAGCATTGCGGGTGCCTTGTAAGGGTTACTGCCATTGTAAGTGGCAAAGCGATTAAATAGCTGTACTAATTTAGGCGAATTAAATGCCGATTTGTTATAATCATTTAAAGACTTAAACAGATAAGCCAATTTCAACTTCCCAATGGCTTTAAAAATAGGCGCTTTAAAAAGCGTTTGAATAGCGTGCAAAGAATGTTGTAAAAAGATAGTAGCAATGTGATTGTATGCTGTCTTCGCATCATTTAAATATCGATATATATTTTGCGAAGGTTCATTGGTTTTCTCTAGTAACTCTGCAGCAAAAGCCTCCTTATTTGTATAGGCTTTGATACAAACTCCATCTTCATAAAAATAATTACAAGCTACCGCTAGCTTTTCATAGCTAAAATACTCATCGATAGGTTCGTTGGCTAAGGCAAATAGTTCTTCAATTAAATGAGGGCTTGTAAATAAACTCGGACCGGCATCAAACCTAAAACCATTGATTTCAAAATGACTCAATTTTCCACCTGGGTAATCATTTTTTTCAAAAACCTGCACATCGTATCCAAGTAATTTTAGCCTGATTGCGGTTGCCATTCCACCTACGCCTGCACCTATAATAATCGCTTTTTTAGAAGACATATAATATTAAATGATTCTTTGTTCTTGAAATGGCATCCTGTTTTTTAACTATTTGAACAACAATTAAACTAGCTAATTGTTGGTATCTGTGAAGTTTAAAGTTTAAAAATACTAATCTCTTTTATAATACCTGAATTTATTCAAGAATATGGAGATAATTCAGGAGCTTTGAAATGGTTAATAAAAACATCAAAATGAATATTGTACTATTTGACGGGCTTTGTAATATGTGCAACAAAACGGTTTTATTTTTAATCAAATTTGATAAAAAAAATAATTTACATTTTGCGGCACAACAAACCAATGCAGGTGCAAAAATAATGAATCAATACTTGGTCAATCAAGATGCTCGATCTGTGATTTTTATTAAAGAAAATTTAGTTTATTATCAATCAGATGCAATTATAGAAATTGCCAAACTATTATCAGGATGGCCTAGGATAGCTATATTAGCTATAGTTTTTCCAAAATTTTTGAGAAATTGGGCCTATGATTTGGTAGCCAATAACAGGTATAAAATTTTTGGGAAGCAAATGAATTGTTCCATTCCATCTAAAGCAAATGAACATAAATTTATCAAATAATTTCTTATCGTTTGTACAATGGCAAATCAATTAACCCCGATATTTTTTCTGCTAGCTTTTCGCCCTCTTTACTAAATGCCCATAAAAATAATGCCTTTATGGAATGAGCTTTCTTGATGCCCTCTATAGCTTCAATGCATAACTCCTGGGCAATACCTTTCCCTCGAAATTCTTCCAATAATAAAGCCGAGCATAGGTAAATGGCTTCATATTTAGTATTTAATGGTGTTAATTCGTATAATTCCTTTTCTGATATTTTTTGATTGATAAATTGCGTCATTAAATCTAGCGTGGTGGGAATGCATAAAATCCAACAAACTGGACCATTTCCGTCATCATATTCAGATATGGAGTTGGGATGAATGAGCTGTAGGTGCTCCATCACATTTTCGTCTACATTCAATTGGTTGGGATCATTGCGGCTGGAAAATATTGCATCCGACAATTGAATCATTCTTTCAAAGTTACTAAGTCCCATATTTCAAAATTAGTATTATAAATTTATTTAGCGGTTTAAACAGCCCTCAAACCTACCCTAAAAACAACAAAGGACCCACGATTTAACGTAAGTCCTTGATTTTCATGTAGCGGGAACGAGAGTTGAACTCGTGACCTCAGGGTTATGAATCCTGCGCTCTAACCAACTGAGCTACCCCGCCTTTTCTTATCTTATTTAGATAATGGTTTGCAAATATAGAAGATTTTGTTTTCCTTTAAAAAAAATGACAAAATAAAAGCAGTATTTCTGTTAAAACGAATGAAGAAGAAAGAAATCTTAAAGCAAAAAATTACGATGGAGTTTAGCATGCGCTCTTCTCCTAAAACATTATTTAGTTATTTAAGCTCTCCAAATGGTCTAGCAGACTGGTTTGCAGACGATGTTATATTCAAAGACGGTTATTATTTATTCGTTTGGGATAACGAATCGATGCGTGCCAAAATGGTGGCTAACCGTGAAAACAAATTAGTTAGATTTAAATGGGATGATGGCGACCCTAATTCTTTTTTAGAATTTGAAATTGTACAAGACGAATTAACTGGCGATGTGGCACTTTGTGTAATCGATTTTGCTTACGAATCCGAAATTGCCGATAAAAAAATGATTTGGGGTAATCAAATCCAAGACCTTACGCATGCTTTAGGTGCCTAACAAATGAATTTGCCAATAAAAAAAGTTCATAAGCTCATTATTGGTTCTTTCATAGGCCCATTTGTTTTAACTTTCTTCATTGCATTATTTATTCTTTTAATGCAATTCTTATTTAAATATATCGAAGACCTTGTAGGTAAGGGTTTGGAGTGGTATGTGGTTTTAGAACTCATCGTTTATGCTTCTTCTACGCTGGTGCCAATGGCGCTGCCATTAGCCATCTTACTTTCCTCCATCATGACTTTCGGTAACCTTGGCGAACACTACGAATTGGTTGCCTTAAAATCTGCTGGAATTTCTTTAAGAAAAATAATGATGCCTTTGGTGTATTGTGTATTGCTTATCAGTATTGGGGCCTTTTATTTTTCAAATGTAGCCATGCCTTACGCTAATTTAAAAATGGGTGCGCTCATGTGGGATGTAAAAAATCAAAAACCAACATTAGCCTTAAAAGAGGGTGTATTCTTTAATGGAATGGATGGTTTTAGCATAAGGGTAGGTAAAAAAGAAAAGGATGGACAAACCTTAAAAGACATTGTGATTTACAATCATTCCAATCAAAGTGGGAATAAAAATGTCATGATGGCCGATAGTGGACGCATGTTAAAATCCGAGAACGACCGTTTTCTAATCATCGAACTTTTTAATGGTATTAGTTATGAAGAATCGGGCACACCCAATACCATCAACGATCGCAAGCAGCTCTTACGCGTAAAATTTAAACAGCACGAAGTTAAATTTGACTTATCTACTTTTCAAATGAATCGTACCGATGAGAATTTATTTAAAGATCATTATACGATGCTGAATATTAATCAGCTAAAATATTACGAAGATTCGCTCACGAAGAAAAAAGCGAGTGAGACTTCTTATTACAATCAAAATTACAGGGCCTATACATTTATGGATAAAAAATTTGCAGTCGATTCCAGCGCGAATGCAAGTATTAAATTAATTCATCCAGATATTATTGCAAACTTCCCAAAGGCATCGCAGCCGGGCATTTTAGCCAGTGCCTATGCCACAATTCGAAATGTTAAAAGTTATTCAGAAAGCACTGCTGTTGATCAAGAAAAGTTAGCCGAAAAAATTCGTCGACACGAAATTGAATACTATCGAAAGTTTACCCTTTCTATAGCTTGCTTGATTTTATTTTTTATTGGCGCACCATTAGGCGCTATTATTAGAAAAGGTGGTTTAGGAATGCCGGTTATTGTTTCTATTTTCTTTTTTATCTTCTTTCATATTTTATCTATCACCGGCGAAAAATTTGCTAGAAAAGGGGTGTTGGATGTTTGGGTAGGCATGTGGATGGCCTCTCTTGTTTTATTACCTATTGCCATTGTGCTTACTAGAATGGCAACTACAGATTCTGCGGTATTCAATTTAGAGTCTTATACCAACTTTTTTCGTAAGTTGGGTAAGCGAATAGGTGCTAAATAGCGCTTCATTCAAACAAATTTGAAATAAAATCGTATTTTTAGCGTTAGATTCTAGGATTTTTATAACATGAATAGCATAGCCGGTTTAGCTGTAAATACAGATTGTTTATTTTTTAAAGGAGATTTGCCTTGCGGCCCGCATAAAAAATCGGGCTATCATTGTGCCGATTGCCCTGCTTACGAAAAAATAAGCAAACGCATATTGATCATTAAACTGGGTGCCATTGGTGACGTCATTAGAACCACGCCACTCATTCGTAAAATCAGAGCCGTTCATCCCAATGCAAAAATAACTTGGTTAACGCATACGCCTGCTATATTACCTAATCAATCAATAGACGAAATTTTAAAGTATGATTTTGCAAATGTTTTATATGTTCAGCAAGTAAAATTCGATATTGTTTACAATCTAGATAAAGACAAAGACGCCTGTGCTTTAGTTAATACAATAACTGCCACCGATCGCTTTGGTTATCATTTAAAAGATGGGGTTCCTTTCCCTATGAATGCTTTAGCCGAACACAAATACAGTACGGGTTTATTCGATGATATTAGTAAGCAAAATCAAAAATCTTACGTGCAAGAAATTTTTGAGATGGCTGGATGGGAATTTAATGGAGAAGAATATCTTTTTGATAACCACCAAGACAAAGGCTTTGTGTGGGAATTGCCTTCGGATAAAAAATTAATTGGCTTAAACACTGGTTGTGGCGATCGTTGGACTACTAGACTTTGGCCAGAATCGCATTGGATACAATTGATTCAATTGATCCAACAAGCAGGTTTTGTACCCGTATTATTAGGCGGTGAACAAGAGCATGAAAAAAATACGAAACTTGCAAAGGCAACAGGAGCAAGTTATACGGGCTATCATTCTTTGCCAAAATTCATCAACTTGATGTATCAGATGGATTTAATTGTTACACAAGTTACCATGGCTATGCACATTGCCGTGGCTTTGCAAAAGCAAATGGTTTTGATGAATAATATTTTCAATCCATACGAATTTGAATTGTATCAACGCGGTCAAATTGTAAGCCCATCTAAAGCATGCGAATGTTATTTTCAAGGTGCTTGCAAAAATGGGGAGTCTTGCATGAAAGATTTATCAGCGGCATCGGTACTGGATGCAATCAAAGCGAGTATCAAATAAATTGAGGGTATTACAGTTAACATATCGGGTCCCATTTCCACCAACAGATGGGGGCGCAATGGGAATTTATGCCATCACTAAAGGTTTAAAAGAGAACGGCGCAACCATAGACTTATTAGCCATCAATACGCCTAAACATGCACAACCAAAAGGCGCAATGACCGAATATGCGAATCAAATAGATGTTTTTGTAGACACCCGTATTTCGCCGGTTAAATTATTTATCAATTTAATTTTCAAAACAATTCCATATAATGTGGAGCGCTTTTACGCTAAAAATGTTTCCCAAAAACTAATCGAATTATTGCAAGCAAACACCTACGATTTTATTCAAGTGGAAGGCGCTTTTGTTGCAAAATATATTGAAGTTATTCAACAACATTCGAATAGGCCTGTGATTATTAGGGCGCATAATATTGAATATATTATTTGGGAGCGACTGGCTGTTAACACAAAAAATCCATTGAAAAAATGGTTTTATAATCATTTAGGCAAAAGGCTGAAAGCTTTTGAAAACGAGTATTACAACATGGCTAGCGGCATTGCAGCGATTACCGAAGAAGATAAGCAGCGCCTGTTGGATATGGGTATTACGAAGCCTATTAAGGTGATTCCTGCGGGGGTAATTTTAGATAAATATTTACAAGCTGAAATATTTACAGAAAAGCCCAATACTATTTTTAGCATCAGCGCTTTAGACTGGGCGCCAAATGTGGAAGGTTTGAAATGGTTTTTGGAAAATGTCTGGAATAAATTGTCAATGCTGCATCCAGAAATAGCATTACACATAGCTGGAAAATCAACGCCCGATTGGGTTTTAAAGCTTCAGCTTAAAAATGTTTTTATTCATGGTTTTGTTGAAGACGCCATTGCTTTTAAAAAGTCGCACCAAATTATGTTGGTGCCGCTGCTTTCTGGTGGTGGTATGCGCGTAAAAATTATTGAAGGAATGGCAGCAAAAAAATGTATTATTAGTTCTACCATTGGAGCAGAAGGAATAAACTATACCCATAATAAAAATATGGTTATTGCCGATACACCTGAACAGTGGATTGCAGCAATAACACATTGCTTACAAAACAACGAATTTCGTAATAGTATTGCTGCTGCTGCATTTGAATTGGTGGGTAGCCAATACGAAAACAAAGCCATCACCCAAAAGTATATTGATTTTTATTTAGCAATTAAATAATTGGAAGCCATCTCTTTTTTATTTTTCTTAAGCATTGGGTTATTATTTCACAGCTATGTGTTATTTCCATTAATATTGTCTTGGCTTGCTAAAAATAAAAAACAAAACGAAATTACTTATGCGCTAAATGATCTCGAACTCCCTACGGTGGCTATTCTTATTGCTGCCTATAACGAAGAAAGTGTGATCGAAGAAAAAATAAAATCTATTTTTTTAACCGATTATCCAATTGAAAAAATTCAAGTTTTTATTGGAACAGATGCATGTACAGACCAAACAAATCCTATCGTTCAGCGTTATGTAGATACACATGCTATTACACTAATTGAATTCAAAAACAGAACAGGTAAAACGGCTATCATCAATCACTTAGCGACTTTGGCTAAAGCCGATGTATTTATATTAACCGATGCGAATGTGTTTTTTTTAAAGCAAACTATTTTTGAAATGCTCAAACATTATAAAAATAATGCCATCGCTTTGGTGGCTGGAAACATTCTTAATCCGGTAGTTAAGATTGATGGCATTGCACATCAAGAAAAATCCTATTTAACAAGAGAAAATAAAATTAAATACCAAGAGGGAATTTGCTGGGGCAGCATGATAGGCGCATTCGGCGGTTGCTACTCTTTAAGAGCAGCAAACTTCAAAGAAGTGCCAAAGCATTTTATTGTCGATGATTTTTACTTATCGATGTCTGTTTTGCAACAAGGGAAATTAGCCATTACAGAATTAGCCGCCATTTGCACCGAAGATGTGTCGAATAAAGTTTTAGAAGAGTTTAGGCGAAAAGTGAGAATAGCAACGGGTAATTTTCAGAATTTGTTTCACTTTTCATCCTTACTACAAAATCCTTTTAGCAGTATAGGATTTTGTTTCTGGTCGCATAAAGTAATTCGCTGGATGGGCCCATTTTTGCTCATTTTGGCATTTATTACCAGTAGTCTATGGAGCTTAAGCCATGCGGCTTTTCTTCCAATAGTTTATTTGCAATTGAGCTTATTCCTTAGTCCAATCATCGATTGGGTATTTAAAAAAGTTGGCTTACATCTAAAATTGCTTAGATTTGCATCACATTTTTATTTAATGAATTTGGCTTTACTGAAAGGCTACTTTTTATTCTCGAAAGGAATAAAATCAAGTATTTGGGAGCCAACAAAAAGAAATCAATAACATGAAATTCCATACCATAGAAGAAGCAATTCTCGAAATACAAGCAGGCAAATGTATCATCGTTGTAGACGACGAAGACCGTGAGAACGAAGGTGATTTTCTAACGGCTGCACGCAACGCAAGCCCAGAGATGATTAATTTTATGGCAACGCATGGCAAGGGACTAATCTGTATGCCCATGACTGAAAGTCGTTGTAAAGAAATGAAACTCGATTTAATGGTTGGTAACAATACCGCTTCGCACGAGACTAATTTTACGGTATCGATTGATTTGTTGGGTAATGGTTGTACCACTGGTATTTCTGCTTCTGATCGTTCTAAAACGGTGCTGGCTTTAATTAATCCAGCTAGTAAGGCCGATGATTTTGGCAGACCGGGTCATATATTTCCATTAATGGCAAAAGATGGCGGTGTGATTAGAAGAGCCGGCCATACCGAAGCGGCAGTTGATATCTCTCGTTTAGCTGGTTTCGAAGAAGCTGGATTAATTGTAGAAATTATCAGAGAAGATGGGGAAATGGCAAGACTCCCAGATTTAGAAATCATTGCTAAAAAATTCGATTTAAAAATTATTTGTATCAAAGATTTAATCGAATATCGTTTAAAGCATGAATCTTTAATAAAAAGAGAAGTGTCTATTAATTTGCCAACCGAATTTGGAGATTTTGAAATGGTGGCCTTTACGCAAATAAATACCGGTGAAAATCACTTAGCATTAATTAAAGGTGAATGGGATAAAGAGGAGCCCGTGTTGGTGCGCGTGCATTCATCTTGCGTAACAGGTGATATATTTGGTTCTTGCAGATGTGATTGCGGATCACAATTACATAAAGCCATGCAAATGATTGCCAAGGCAGGCAAAGGATGTATTCTATATATGAATCAAGAGGGCAGAGGCATTGGCTTAATTAATAAATTGAAAGCATATAATTTACAAGACCAAGGATACGATACGGTAGATGCAAATATTCAATTAGGTTTTAAAATGGACCAACGCGATTATGGAGTAGGGGCGCAAATTTTACGCGATTTAGGAATTGCTAAAATGAAACTTATTTCGAATAATCCTACCAAGCGTGCGGCCATTGTTGGATATGGTTTAGAAATTGTAGAAAATATTCCAATTGAAATTGAAAGCAATTCGCATAACGAAGTTTATTTAAAAACAAAGCGCGATAAAATGGGACATACCATTTTAAAAGACAAATAAATTAAATTGCTGTTTTCTTCCTCGTTATTTTTCCCCATAACTCTTTAAAGTTATCGAATTCTATGCGATAGAAAACGCCTAAGCCCTGTTCATTTTGGCTATTTCCGCGTTTTAAGATATCGCTATTATTGTCGTTTCGCTGAAAGGCTTTTGCTTTTAATCTGCCATCTTTACTGATTTTATATTCAATACTCACATCACCAGTAATGGCACTGGCATTGCTGTTTGTAGCAGTTGAGGCACTAGTTTGATTTGCAATACTGCCATCGATGGTAATTCTTTCATTAAACAATTTCAAGGATCCGCCTACACCTCTTTCTAAATTTAAATTAAAGTTTTTAGTAGAAATTAAATTAGAAAGTTGCGCGTTGATAAAACCCGAGGTGGCAATACTGGTATTGTTGGTAGCCGAATTTACAAATTTCCCAAACACCAATAAACTGGCCACTTGATTGTTTAAATTGTCTGTATTAGCAAGGTAGCCGCCTACTTTACTGCTTACATCTTGATCGTTAGGAAAGCGTAATCCAAAAGTAATATCAGGCGCAAGTAAATCATTTTTCATAAAAAGTACGCACTGCGATAGCACTTTTGCACTAGTCGAATAAGCGCTTGTGTCGTTAGTTGCAGATACAATTAGCGGATATATCGAAGGTCTGGTTTCGAATACCGCAGTGAGGTCTATTTTAGCTTTAAACGGATCTCCATTCCACCTAATCGTTCCACCCTTTTCAATTTTAAATTTTTTATTGATGATATTTTGAATATTGAAATTATACACCCCTTCCGAAATTTCAAAATTGCCAAACATTTCAAAATTACCTATGGTATTGATGGCTAATTTCAAGTTTGCAAAGCCACGGCCTTTAATCGCTTCGCCTGTATTGGGGTCCATAATTAATTGCACTTCTGCCGCATCATTTACTTGTAAATTCATATTTAATGCAATACCAGATAGGTTAATTTTATAATCCGATTTCTTTTGCAAGGAATCTTTAGTAATAAAATGGATATAATTATTTGCGGAGATCGAATTTTCATCGGTAATTGGAATAAATAATTTGGTACCTGCATTGGTTGCCGCCGTAATGTCAATTTTAAAACGATCTAATGGTCCTCTAAATAAGTAAGTGCCGCTGGTATAGGCTTTACCATAATACAATTCATTATTTTTAGCAGTCGTGTTTAAGCTCATTAAATTTTGCGATTGTACTTTTACATCAAATATAAAATTGCTAAAGTTTTGATGGCTGATGCTGCCATTGGCAGTGCCTTTGTTGCCCTCTTTATCTTTTAGCTGCACATTATTAATAATGATTTTATCTTCTGTGAATTTAATTTGTTCGTTTAAAGTATAGCTGGTATTGAGGTAATTTACCCTAAGGCCTACATTCTTTAAGTTTAAATAACCATCAAGTTTAGGGCTTTTAATACTTCCAGTTATTGCTAAATCGGCAATAGCAGTTCCTTTAATATTAGAAACATAGTCTTTTACAAATGGTTCAATAACAGAAAGCTCGGTCTCATCTAATAAAATATTCAAATTTAAATTATCTTCTTTTCTGCCAATATTGATGCTTCCACCAATCTCTAAAGTTTTGAGCGTTTTATTAAATATGCTTCCTGCAATCGAAATAATTTTACTTTTTTCATCTAGCGTGCTATTGAATTTCAAGATGCCAATGCTGTCTTTATTATATACTAAGTCGTCTATTCGTAAGTCAGATTGTAAACTCATATCGCCCGAAACAGCTGCCAGCGTAGTGTTTGCATTTAAAGTACCCGCAATGGCAATTGAATATTTTTTAAGAATTTGATTAAAAGATTTTAACGAAAGTTGATGCGCTTTGATGCTTAGTTTATCTTTTTCATTTTCTGAAATAATTCCGGTAACAGAAAGACTTTGCTCGCCATTGCTCAAGTAAAAATCATTGATGATAAAATTGCCTTGCGGAGTATAGCATAATTTAAAAGCCGATGGAATTTTCCATTCTGCCCGATCGATAATAATTTCTGATGGCAATACACTTAAGTTGACAGAATCATTGATGAAATTCAGTTTTCCATTTAAGTCTAATTGATTGATAGCGTCTTTGTCTGATAATTTAACGTTGAACTGTATGGTGTCATTTGCAATTGCATTAGAGATGGCCACATTATTGATATTGACACTATCGTTGATTAATATTTTATTACTGGCAATATTGAGGTCAAAAGTTTTGCTGTTATTTTCACCGTCAATGACTATTTTTTCGAATTTAAACGATTTGTATTTGAGAAAATCGAGTCCAATATTAATCTTTAGCAAATCCTTTGCTGTATTGAGTTTGCCATAAATAGCGCCTCCTTTTGCCAATTGAAATTCGGGGAAAAATAAATCGGTAATGGGTTTAGAATTGGCCAATAATATTTTGAAACTAAAATCTTGATTTTCAAATTTATTAATATTACCTAAACGCATAGAAGGTAAAAAGTTTTTCAAGAAAGATTTGCTTGCAGAGGTAATATTGGCAAGATGATAATTGCCATTTAGTTCTGCTGTTAATAATTCGGATGCAACACTAATATTTTTTTCTAAACCATTTAATTGCGCATGAATCGCGATTTGATTTATATAGTGTTCGATGGCGCCTTTTTGAATTTGACTATTTTGTAAGTCTACATTCCCAGCTATTTTTTCAAAGTCGGCCCCTATAAAGTCGGCTTTTAATTTACTACTAATCACAAACGAATCTGTTGTTAAATGCAATGCCAGTAAGTCTATGCGCTTAATGTTAGCGGCTAATTGAAACGCAGGTAGTTCGAGGTTTTTTAAATCCACCTTTCCATCGATGTCAAAATTCAGAGCAGTTTCGTTGGAATGTATCGCGGCGTTTAATACTTTTTGATGAATTGCACCAATGGTGTTTATGTTTCGATAAGTATAATTGTTCAGGCGAATATCTAAAATGCTCGCATCAAATTTTGAATTCAGCTCGGCTAAACTAAAACCCTGTCCATCTAAATTTGCTTTGATATTACAAATCCCTATATTTTCTTGTGCCATTAAATTGCCTAGGTCAAAGTCAATGGTTTGTATTTCGCCCTTGTAAGTTGCTACTTGATTATCTGGCAATTTCATATTAAAATCGGCATAAATACCGCCAATAGCAGATTGCATTTGACCTTTTAAGTTGAAATCGTTTAAACGACCTTGGTAATACCCCGAAAAACTAAAGGTACTTAAACGCGCTAATTCATTAGGCAATAGGCTGCTGATTTCTTTTTGATCAACATTAATTAATATTTTTTTGGCATCGGCTAAATTGCAAATCAGTTTATCTGCTTTAAAATATAATTCAGCATGTGCCATATCGGGAATACCTTTGATACTGAATTTACCTTCGCAATAAGTTGTGTCATTAGTCTTAATCGTTATTTCATCCGAAGCTAAATTGTCAACCGTTCCATATACTTTACCATTTGCGTAAATTGTTCCTGTATAATTAGCCAATTCATCTGTAAAATAAGCAACATCTTTGTAAGCAATTTTGCTATTCACAAAATGGCTATTCATATAAACTTTTTCGAGGTAATTACCCATATCCGAAATGGAGTCATAGCGCATTAAATAATAATCACGAATATGACTGCGTGGCGTAATTAAATCGAGTTTACTAAACTCCATTTCTGTTGGCGTCATTTTAAAATCAGTACTTAATTGACTGATGATAAAACCACTCTTTTCCTTTAAACTCAAGCGCTTGAGCTTGGTTCTTAATTCATTATTGAAGTAGGTAAAATAATCACTGGTATAATTAAAATGGGTAATATGGAGGTCATCATAATTGATGCTTTTCATTCCCATTGCCGCAATGTGTTGATTTTGATAAATCACCGTGCCATCCGTAATTTTAAATAAACCAATTTTTAAATAGATACTTGGTTTTGTATTTGTGCTATTGCTCGTCGTATCTTCAAAATAATCGAGTATAAATTGCAAATTACTTAGCGCCTCTTTTTGATAATATTTAATTTTTATAACGGGTTTTTCGAGTTGAATACTATTGATATAAAATCGATTCCTGTTTAAAGAATAATTATTGATATTGATTTGGAAGGTTTCGGTAAATAGCAGGGTATCTTGATGAAGATCTTCAATTAATAAGCCTTTGAGCACAATATTCTTTGGAAATTTTACATCCACGCCTTGGATGCTTACCTTTGTATGTAATTGATCGGATAAATACGAGGCGGCTCTTTTACTTAACCAAGTTTGAAAACTCGGTAAAGTTAACAGCAGATAAGTGCTAAGCCCCAATATTAGAAGGCTTGCAATGGTCCAGCTCGTTATTTTTAGTATTCGTTTAATAATATTGCTTTATGGTAAATCAACAAAAACCACTCATTATCCTTGGAATTGAATCTTCCTGCGACGAAACCTCTGCATCGGTTTGCGTAAACGGAGAAATTTTATCCAATATTACAGCTACTCAAGCCATTCACGAGCAATATGGGGGTGTTATACCCGAAGTTGCTTCTAGAATTCATCAACAGAATATTATTCCAGTAGTTGATGCGGCCTTAGCAAAGGCTAAAATACGCAAAAATGACATTACTGCGGTAGCTTTTACCCAAGGACCCGGATTAATGGGCGCACTTTTAGTGGGTACTTCTTTTGCGAAGGCATTTGCTTTGGCATTGGGTGTGCCCTTAATTGGAATTAATCATATGCAAGCGCATATACTGGCGCATTTCATCGACGAGCCAAAGCCCAGTTTCCCTTTTATTTGTTTAACCGTTTCGGGTGGGCATACGCAAATTGTGTTGGTGAAAGATTATTTTGAAATGGAAGTGTTAGGCGAAACCACCGACGATGCCGCCGGCGAAGCATTTGATAAAACAGCAAAAATTTTAGGACTGCCTTATCCGGGCGGACCTTTGATTGATAAATATGCACAAACGGGAAACCCCAATCGATTTACATTTACCGAACCACAAATTCCTCAATATAATTTTAGTTTCAGTGGTTTGAAAACGCAAATTTTATATTTTGTACAGCAACATCAAAAGGCAAATCCAAATTTTGTTGCCGAAAATTTAGCAGATATTTGCGCATCTATTCAAAGTAGAATTGTCAGTATTTTAATTAATAAATTAAAGAAAGCCACCATCGATCATGGTATTACACGCATTTCGGTTGCAGGAGGTGTTTCTGCTAATTCGGGCTTGCGCAATGCCATCGAAACATTGGCGAAGGATAATAATTGGGAGTTTTATTTACCTGCTTTTCAGTATTGTACCGATAACGCTGGAATGGTTGCCATTGCAGGCTTTCATAAATACCATGCCGGAAAATTTTTATCACAATCGGCGGTGCCGCTTGCACGCATGCCCATTGCCATTGACCAATAAAAAAAGGCTCGGAAAATTTTCCGAGCCTTTTTTGTCTAAGTATTTTTCGCAGCATTATTTTATCATCACTTTTCCGCTACTCAATGATTTTTCAGTTAATAATTCGATGGCATAAATTCCCTTGCTTAAACTGCTTAAATCTAAAGGCAAAAAGGCCGATTCGATTTTAATTTGTTTTTGATATACCAATTGTCCAATATTATTATAAACACGGATGCTTGCATTTTCGCCCATCTTATTTTTACAATCTATTTGAAAACGACCCTCGTTAGGGTTAGGGAAAATGGATAGTGTTTGCGCTTTAAAATTATTTATACCCATCCAAGCGCCAATAATATGATTAGAGGTATCGCTCACACATCCTTGTGCATTGGTCACAATGGTATAATAATCGTAGACAGAATTCTGCCATTTTTCGACGTCGATGGTTTGTCCTTTTTCGCCAACCAACATGGTTACATTACTTGTAAATCGATCAACTTGATACCATTGGTTACCATCAACGTAATTAGAAAGAAGACCATTATGCATGTTGTTGCTCAAAACCGTTCTTTCAATCACAGGCGTTGCAATAGTATCAACAAACACCGTTACTGAATCAAAATTACTACAACCGTTGGCATCAATTCCAATTACTTCGTAAGTAGTGGTTTTGTTTGGCGCAACTATTGCAACAGAAGAATCGCCTGCACCATTATCCCAACTATAAATATTTGCGCCACTAGCGCTTAGGGTTGTATATTGTCCATTACAAATGCGTACATCTGCACCTGCATTCAGTGTAGGCAATGCGTGAATGCTAAATGCCGTTGTGTTGCTTTCGCCTGTCGTTAAAGGGTCTGAAGCGTTTACTCTTACTTTATATCCGGTTCCTGCTGCTAAATTTTTAGGAATAATACCCGTGATATTTCCAACAATGGTATTAGTAGTAGTTGAACCAATGTTAATTGCATTTGTAAAATCACCATTCGCATTTGATAATTGAATGGTGTAAATATTATTGGCATTGATGCTGCCATTAACTAAATAATTAACATTGATAATCGAACCTAAACAAAATCCTGTATTGTTAGCCAAAGTTGTTTGAATGCTATTACTTGCAGTACCACAGGTCATGGTATGTCCGCCTAAATTACTCACATCGTCTTTTGCATAACCATCCCATTCGGTGCCAAGCGTTGGAAAGCCAGCAAGCGGGTTACTGCTCACACCTGCAATCACATTTGCTTTTCTAACTAAGGTTTGATCTAATAAAGATAAAGTGCCGCTGGTCCAAGCGGTGCCTGGGTTTTCGCCAATTCTACCAATAATATCTATCACGCTATCTGGCGAAATTTTTACTAAGGCAACCGCATCGTTTCCATTAAAATTAGTTGCATTATTAGCAGTGGCTGTACCCGTATAAATAGTTGCTGCCGAGTTTTTGTAAACGGCAGTACCATTAACTGGAATCGTTCCCGAAAGGGTGATGTCTTGTGTAGTGGTACTCGAACCATTTGCATATAATTTCAATTTATAATTACTCAAATCAATACTTGCAGTGGTGCCATTATATAATTCTAAGTATTTATTATTTGCAGAACCTTCTACATATTCAGAAATTATTAAATCGGTTGCACAAGTACTGGTACTAGCCGCGCTCACTACATAACTTTGGGTAGTACTGCTACTTGTTTGGCCTAAATTATCTGTTGCATTTATTTTAAAATAAATGGTGGTGCCGAGTGTTTGTGCGGGAATTGATGTCGAAGAAATATAAATACTAGGACTCGTATTAGTCATCAAAATGCTTGTATTCATTGCGCTTGCACTGGTTCCCCAAAGTAAATCTACCTGTGTTACACTACCATCGTCTGTTGCCGAACAAGAAATAGTTACCGCATTATTGGTATTTACATTGTTTGGATTTTTAGTGATGCTGCTAATAATTGGAGCAGGAGAAGTAGGCGTGCCAATAAAATAATTAGCAGTTGTACTGGTGCTCGTATTGCTTTGGTTATCGGTTGCAGTAATATAATAATAAATAGTGGTACCGTTTGGCTGCGGTGCAATTTTAGTATTGGTTTGATACACGTTTGCGGTGGCAGTGACATGCATATTAATAGTTTGATTAATACTGCTTGCGCTAGTTCCCCATTTAATGCTTGCTGATGAAATACTACCATCGTCTGTAATGCTTGCTGTTAAAGCAACAGAGTCGCTTAAAGTAGGCGCACTTGGTATTTTGTTGATGTTAGTGATACTTGGAATGAGGCTACAAAAACTACCACCAGGAAAAACAATACAAGCATATTCGGGATGGTCAATATATGGATTTCGATTTCCTTGAATTGTATAAACGTTATTGTTTCTAGCAATTTCTTTGGCACTTACTGGATCTTGCTGATTCCATTTTTTCATTAATTCTAAAGCCCATGGTTTTAAACTAGCACCAATAATCATGTCATTGGTTTGCCATCCAGTATCTTCGGTATAATAACGCGTGCACATGTAAAAATAAGTTCTTGCAAAATCTCCTTTGTATTCTGCGATGGGTTCGAATACCGTTCCGGTATAACCTGGAAAGCTGCTAGGGCCTAATTTACTGCCATTGAGCGTGGTGGTAGTTGCAGTGCTTACTTCACCATAAGGATAATTGCTTCTGATGCCATTTACTTTTCCGTCAGTAGGATATACATGAAATAAATCAGAAACCATTGGCGAGCTACTATTGAACCAACTTTGTGGCCAAGAATGTTCACGGTTAAAACAATCACCTTCGTTACTGTAATTCCCACAAGTTTGGGAAAAAGTAAAAGTATACGGTGGAGTTCCATTAGGAATATCAGAATACATATCCCAAACTTTTCCATTGGGTTTGACATCTGTAGTTTGGTAATAGCCATACAAAGAGCTGTAGCTTTTTACGGAGTGATTATCAATAATATCGTGTAAAGCTAGTCTTAAAGCAGTGCCGGTTAAACCTGTTGCAGTCGAATAATAACCTGTTGGGATTTGCGCAAAAAGCACAAAGCTTTGTAATACTAAAAGTAGGGATAAGAGCTGTTTCCTCATTTTTTTGTTTTGATTTACTTCTTAAAAGCAGAAGTTTAATCGGCTTTGGGATTTATTTTTAAAGAGACAATATCGTTATATTTTTCTTTTTTAGCTAAACAATAGAGGCTAATGTGCTATTATCTGCAATAAAGTGAATGGGGGAAGTTTTAAAGCTAAGTGAAACGCAAAGTAATTGACTGGGATTTAATTCGTTCGGCTAGACAAGAATTTAATTTTTTAACACAAAAAAAGCGACACATTGCTGTGCCGCTTTTAAAACATAAAACATGGAAAATAAAAAATTATGCCTTAGCATCTTCGGAAGGTGCTTCGGTAGGTAAATCTACTTTTGATAGAATTGCCTTGATTTTGCCTTCTAATTCTTCTGCTA
>CANNIS010000023.1 GCA_947505035.1 Sphingobacteriales bacterium | reverse complement strand
GCGCGACCGAATGAGTGATGTGAAAACCATTACTGGACAGTTTACAGGAGCTTATGTGCAACATCCATTTTTAGATGTGCAAATTCCAGTTTGGATTGGAGATTATGTTTTAGCAAGCTATGGCACTGGCGCTGTAATGGCTGTTCCTGCGCACGATGCAAGAGATTATGCTTTTGCAAAACATTTCAACTTAACTATTATTGAAGTGGTAGCAGGTGGAGATATTAGTATCGCCTCTTACGATGCAAAAGAAGGCCTGATGTTAAATTCTGATTTTTTAAATGGCTTAACAGTAAAAGAAGCTGTAAAAAAAGCAATAGCAGCAATTGAAGCCGCAGGCATTGGAAAAGGAAAAATAAATTTCCGATTAAGAGATGCCATTTTTGGCCGTCAGCGTTATTGGGGCGAACCCATTCCAGTTTATTATCAAGAGGAGATTCCGTATTTAATCGAACAAAATGATTTGCCTTTAACACTTCCTGCGGTTGATAAATTTATTCCAACAGAAGATGGTGAGCCACCACTAGCGAGGGCGCAAGATTGGAAATACAAAAACGAGTTTGCCTACGAAACAACTACTATGCCTGGTTGGGCAGGTTCTTCGTGGTATTACTTGCGTTATATGGATTCGCAAAACGAACAGACATTTGCCGATCCTGCAGCTTTAAAATATTGGAATCAAGTGGATTTATACATAGGCGGTTCGGAACATGCAACCGGCCATTTACTTTATGCGCGTTTTTTCTGCAAGTTTTTATTCGACTTAGGTTATTTAACATTTGATGAGCCATTTAAAAAGCTTATCAATCAAGGCATGATACAAGGGCGCTCTAATTTTGTTTACCGAATTAATGGTAGCAATCAATATGTATCTTGTGATTTAAAAGAGCAATACCAAACTACCTCATTGCATGCAGATGTGAATTGTGTAGAAAATGATATACTGAATATTCCAAAATTTAAAGCATCCTTTCCAGAATTTGCCAATGCCGAATTTATTTTAAGTGCAGGTAAATACTATTGTGGTTTTGAAGTAGAAAAAATGTCAAAATCGAAATACAATGTGGTTAACCCCGACGATATTATTCAGCGATATGGTGCAGATACGCTTAGAATGTATGAAATGTTTTTGGGGCCATTGGAGCAAAGTAAACCTTGGAACACCAATGGAATTGAGGGTGTCCACAAGTTTTTAAGAAAGTTCTGGAAATTATTTCATAACGATCAATTTGATTTTCAAGTATCAAATACTGCCGCAACAAAAGCAGAAAACAAAGCCTTACATAAATTAATAAAAAAAGTAAAAGAAGATATCGAAAGATTTTCTTTCAATACTTCGGTGAGTAGTTTTATGATTTGTGTAAATGAATTACAAGATTTAAAATGCAATAGCAAAAGTGTTTTGCAAGATTTAGTGGTATTGCTTTCACCATATGCACCGCATATTTCGGAAGAATTATGGACTTTATTAGGCAATACTGCTGGTAGTTTATCTACCACAAAATTTCCGGAATACAATCCCGAATTTTTAGTAGAAGATGAATTCAGTTATCCCATTTCTATCAATGGAAAAACAAAAATCAACTTGGCTATTTCTTTGCAATTAGATCAGCAATCGGTCACAGATTTAGTGTTGGCCAATGCAGAAGTGCAAAAATATTTAGAAGGCAAAACGCCTAAAAAAGTAATTTTTGTAAAAGGGAAAATCATCAATTTAGTAGTGTAATTACTTGACGATATTTTGACGGTTAGAGTCGAGTTTAATTAAGATAAATAATAGGATGGTAAAGCTCCATAACGAAGAGCCACCATAGCTTATAAAGGGTAGGGGTATGCCAATTACTGGAACCAAACCTATGGTCATTCCTATGTTTACAAAGAGATGCAAAAATAAAATGCTTGCAACTCCGTAGCCATATATTCTGCTCAGCGAAGAGCGTTGCCTTTCAGCTATAAAAACAATTCGAAGCAGTAAGGCTAAAAACAATCCAATTAAAACAACACTACCTACAAATCCATATTCTTCTCCAATGGTACAAAAAATAAAGTCGGTACTTTGTTCGGGTACAAAATCGTATTTTGTTTGGGTGCCATTTAAAAATCCTTTGCCAATTAATCTGCCAGAACCAATGGCTATTTTACTTTGATTAACATTATATCCTGCACCTTTAATGTCAATTTCTTTTCCAACTAAGTTATTGATTCGGTCTCTATGGTGTTGTTTCATTACATTGTTAAATACGTAACTAAAACCAACAACCATGGTAGCAACCAGCGCAGCACCTGCTATTATTACCGGAATAATTTTCTTTTTTCTTCTAAAATTATATAATAAAATTGCAGTAATCATTGCAATGGAAATAAGAATGGCCGCTTTTGCAAACAATAAACTCAACACAAATGCAATACCAATTAATAAACAAATTACCAATACCATTCCAGAAAGCCCTTCTCTGTAAAGCACTAAAATAAAGGCAACATAAGTTAAGGCAGAACCCACATCTCCTTGTAATAAAATTAATCCCATAGGTAATCCTATCAAGCCGAGTACACTGATCTTGGTGCTGAATCTTTCCATTTTCACACCCGAACTTAAATACTTTGCGACGACCAATGCGGTAGCAAATTTTGCAAATTCTGCAGGTTGCAAACGAAAGCTGCCTATTTCAAACCAAGACCTCGACCCATTAACATATTTTCCGAAAAACAATACAGAAACCAACATCAGTAAGGTGATGCCGTAAATACCAAAAGAAAAAACAGAAAAGAATTTACTATCAATTAGCAAAACCATTAGTCCAATAAACAAAGCAGTAGCAATCCATAGCAATTGTTTGCCGTAATTTTTTTCTAAATCAAAAATACTGGCATGAGATTCGTCAAAAACTGCTGCATAAATATTAAGCCAACCGATTAACACTAAAGCTATATAAAGCAAAATGATTGGCATGTCTATGCTTTTCCAAAATTTGTTTTGTCCTAAATTACTCATGTTAATGGCCTTCTTTAGTTTCAGTAAACGTTGGATGAATTAAATCTGCATTCAATAATCGATCTATATAATAGGCAGGTCTAGAGATGCTGTCTTTGATGTATTTTTCTACTAATAAACTGGCAATGGGAGCCGCCCATGTAGCACCATAGCCCGAATTTTCTACAATAACCGCTATGGCTATTTTAGGATTGTTTCGAGGGGCAAATGCTACAAAAACAGAATGTGATTTACCATGTGAATTTTGTGCTGTTCCTGTTTTTCCGCACATGGGTATGTCTATAATTTTTGCATAAGTAGCCGTGCCGTGGTCTACCACTTGTTGCATTCCATCTATGACCACATTAAAATAGGAGCTATCAATTTTAACTAAATGTTTGGTGGTATAAGTTTCTTTCTTCACTTGATTCTTTCCAATGGCTTTGATCAAATGCGGACTATAATAAAACCCACGATTAGCTATAATGGCCATGGTGTTTGCCATTTGTAAAGGGGTTACACCAAGTTCTCCTTGTCCAATGGCTAAAGAAATAATGGTCGAAGATTTCCAGTGGCCTGAGCTATAATATTTATCATAAAAGCCAACAGTTGGTAGTAATCCACCTAATTCATTGGGCAAATCTATGTCTAGTTTTTTACCAATGCCAAATTGTAAAATATAATCTCGCCATACCAAATAATTTTTTTCTACCGAGCCATAATTACCATGGTCTATCAGTTTTTTAAATAACCAACAATAGTAAGAGTTACATGATTGTGCAATTGATTCGTTTAAGTTTAGTGGAGAATGGTTGTGCTCGCATTTAACTATTCTGTTTCCAATCGAATAACCTCCATTACATGGGAATCTACTTTCTGCTGTAATCACCTTCTCTTGTTGTCCGATAAGCGCTTGTACCGCTTTAAAAATAGATCCTGGCGGATACTGTGCCATAATTGGCCTAATAAATAATGGTTTTTCTGGTGCCTTTAAAAGTTTGATATAATTATTACCTCTTTCGGGCCCAACTAATAAATTCGGATCATAAGTTGGGCTACTCACAAAACACAATATTTCGCCGGTGCTGGGTTCGATGGCAACTACGCTTCCTTTTTTATTTCGCATCAGTTTTTCGGCTAACTTTTGAATGCGTAAATCGAGCGAGGATATTAATTTATCACCTGCAATAGCAGTGGTGTCGTATTTGCCTTGCTCGTAACTTCCTTGGTCTCGGTTTAGGGCATCCACCATAATAATTTTAGTACCTCGTTGGCCACGTAATATAGTTTCGTAAGATTTCTCAATACCCGAAATTCCAATATAGTCGCCTATTTGGTAATAATTATTTGTTTTCTTAATTCTGTTTTCGTCTACTTCTCCAATATAGCCAAGTACTTGCGCTGCTACCGAATCTGGATATCTTCTTACTGTTCTGTTTTGTACAAAAAAGCCTTGGTAATCAAAAAGTCTTTCTTGAATAGAGGCGTACGCGCGAGCAGATAATTGTTTTGCAAAAATAGATGCTTTATAAGGTGAGAATTTTCTTGCTTTATTTATTCGAGTAATGAATTCGTTTTTATCAATACTCATTAGTTTACAAAAGCCAATGGTATCTAGGTTTTTGGCTTGTCTTGGTATTACCATTAAATCGTAAACGGGTTCGTTTTGAACAATAATTTTTCCTTTTCTATCGTATATAATTCCGCGTGCAGGATATACCGTTAGTTTTCTTAATACATTATTATTGGCAGATAAAAAATAACTGTCGTCAATTACTTGAATATAAAATAAGCGGACAATTAGTATAAAGCAAGTGAATATGAGTATTGCTTGAATAATATATTTTCGTTCAAAAAAAATATTCATCTATCTTTTTTTGGAATTACTAAGTAAATATTGAGATAAAATGATCAGCAGTAAAGTGAATAGCGAACTCAATGCGGTTCTTGCAAGCGTAATAAAGAATTCGGATAATCTAAAAACTTCTATATTGAATAAAATTAAATGATGAATAAAAACCATGATGATGGCATAGGTGATGAACCATGGCGCCCCCATGCTTTTTAAGTTTGGTGTTATTTGGTGCTCATAACCGCCCCTTGGCGTAATGATTAAAAAAATCATGGGTCTGATAAATCCAATAAAGGTACAAGCTATGGTGTGCATGCCGTCTGTACTTGAGAAGGTATCTATACTAAGGCCTAATAAAAACGAAAACAGTAATACAAAAAATGGTGCTGTTTCGAACGGCAATAACAATATAAATAGAATATATAAATAAGGGTTGAAAAGATTAAATAAGCCTACATTATTGAGCACCACAACTTGTAGTAGGGCTAAGAATAAAAAGCGAAAGGTGTTGCTGATGATAGGACTAATCATTGATGCGTCCTCCTTCAATTTTTATTTTTTCGTCTGCTAAAATATCTGAAACAACGTAGACATATCTTAAGGTAGAAAAGTTGGTTGATAAATTGATGGATACTTCAAAAAAGTTATCTCCATCTTTTTGACTAACACTGTTTACCTTTCCAACCATTACATTTTCTGGAAAAATAGAAGAGAAGCCGGTAGTCGTAATCGAATCACCAATTTTTACTTTTACATGGGTGGGAATGTCTCTTAAACTAGCAATTTTAGGATTCAATCCATCCCATACTAAAGAACCAAAATCTTTACTTGAGTTGAGTTGTGCACTAATTCTGGAGTCTTTATGTAAAAAAGAAATAACAGAACAATAATGGTCAGATACATCTTTCACAATCCCTACAATGCCATCTCCACAAATCACACCCATGTTTTTTCTGATGCCATGAATTCGACCTCTATTTAAAGTTAAATAGTTATTTCTTTTTAAAATGGTATTATTAATCACCTTTGCTTGAATGTAGGTATATTGTTGAAAGGACATACTGGTGTCTGTATATACACCCGTATTAATTTTGTTGGAGTAGCGTTCCGTTAATACTTGATTTTTTAACCTCGCGTTTTCTATAGATAGACTATCGTTTACAATACTGAGGTTAATAAATGATTCCACGTTGGAACTGATGCTAAATATTTTGCCGCTAATTTTGTTGGAAGAATTAAAAAAGCTAGCACTTTGGTAGTTATTACTATTAAATAACATCGAAAAGGCAATGACTTCTAAGAATAAAAAAAGAAAGAAAGAATAATATCTAATAAAGAATATTCCTAGGTTGCGCATTCGGTAGGGAGTTTTATATTGCTTTCTTTAGCTAATTAGGTCATTAAGAATTTAAAATTCCCGATGTTTTTCAATGCAATACCTGTGCCTCTTACAACTGCTCTTAAAGGGTCTTCTGCAATATGAACAGGCAATTTCGTTTTTGCAGAAATACGCTTATCCAAACCACGTAATAATGCACCACCACCTGTTAAATAAATTCCGGTTTGGTAAATATCAGCAGAAAGTTCTGGAGGTGTAATCTCTAAAGCCTTTAAAATTGCTTCTTCAATTTTAGAGATTGATTTGTCTAAGCAATGTGCAATTTCTGTATAAGAAACTTTAATTTGTTTAGGTATACCTGTCATTAAATCTCTTCCTTGCACAGCAAAATCTGCAGGAGGGTCAGTCAATTCGGGCAATGCAGCGCCTACTTCTAATTTAATTTTTTCTGCAGTTCTATCGCCAATTAAAATATTATGTTGACGGCGCATGTAATTTACAATGTCACTGTCAAAGTTATCTCCAGCCACACGAATAGATTGATCGCAAACAATTCCTGATAAAGCGATGACTGCAATTTCTGTAGTACCACCTCCAATATCAATAATCATATTTCCCATTGGTTCTTCTACATCGATACCAATTCCAATTGCTGCTGCCATTGGTTCGTGAATCATATAAACTTCTTTTGCTCCTGCAATTTCTGCCGAGTCACGGACTGCTCTTTTTTCTACTTCTGTAATTCCAGAAGGAATACAGATAACCATTTTCAAACTTGGTAAAAACCAACCTTTACCCGTGTTAATCATTTTAATCATACCACGAATCATGTGTTCTGCAGCATCAAAATCTGCAATAACGCCATCTTTTAATGGACGAATTGTTTTAATTCCATCATGAGATTTTCCATCCATTTGCATGGCTTGTTTACCCACCGCAATTACCTTGTTGGTTTTTCTGTCGATGGCAACAATAGAAGGTTCGTCTACCACTACTTTATCGTTATGAATAATAAGTGTATTGGCAGTTCCTAAATCTATGGCAATTTCTTGCGTGAAAAAATTAAATAATCCCATTGTATAAAAGTTTTTACAGCTTTGTAGCTGTGTAAATTACATAAAAATATGAATATTATGATTGATATAAAAATACAAATATTTATTAATGCTTGAAATGCCTAACGCCTGTCATCACCATAGCTAATCCATGTGTATTGCAATAGTCGATAGAAGCTTGGTCTTTGATTGATCCGCCAGGCTGTAGAACAGCGGTTATACCTGCATTGTGAGCGATTTCTACGCAATCGGGGAATGGGAAAAAAGCATCAGAAGCCATCACCGAACCTTTTAAATCGAAACCAAAAGTATGGGCTTTTAAAATGGCTTGTTGCAAAGCATCTACCCTTGACGTTTGTCCTACACCACTTGCAATTAATTGCGCGTTTTTAACGATCACTATCGTATTTGATTTGGTGTGTTTTACTAATTTACCTGCAAATTCTAAATCCTTTAATTCCGCTGCTGTAGCGAGTTTGCTGCTTGCAGGCTTCATTTGCTCGGCAGATTCTATCGATAAATCTTTGTCTTGTTCTATGACGCCATTCAATAAAGTTTTGAATTGTTTTTTAGGTAATTCAACGGTTTTCTGCTGTAATAAAATTCGGTTCTTTTTCTCAGTTAAAAGGCTCAGCGCATCTGCGTCAAAGCTAGGTGCAATCAACACTTCAAAGAATAAAGGCTGAATTAAAGTAGCCGTTGCTAGGTCAATATTTCTATTACAGATTAAGACACCACCAAATGCAGAAACTGGGTCACATGCTAATGCGATTGACCAAGCTTCGGCTATTGAAGCACGACTTGCAATGCCACATGCATTGGTATGTTTTAGAATAGCAAAAGTAGGTTCTGTAAACTCTTTAATTAATTCAACGGCAGCATCTACGTCAACTAAATTATTATAAGACAATTCTTTGCCATTTAATTTGTCGAACATTTGGTTTAAATCTCCGTAATACACTCCGTTTTGATGAGGGTTTTCGCCGTATCTTAATACGCTAGCTAGTTGAATGCTTTGTTTAAAAACAGAGAGTGGTTCTTCTTGATTAAAATAATTAAATATAGCACCGTCGTAATGGGAGCTAATGTTAAAGGCTCTTTTGGCAAATGCTCTTCGCATAGAAAGGCTGCTACCACCTTGATTTTCTGTTAAAATAGCCGCTAACATGCTGTATTCGTTTCTGCTAGCCACAATAATTACATCTTGGTGATTTTTTGCTGCTGCTCTAATTAAAGAAATGCCGCCGATATCTATTTTTTCTATAATTTCTTCTGCAGATGCGCCAGATGCCACTGTTTCTTCAAATGGATATAAATCAACAATAACTAAATCAATCTCCGGAATTTCGAACTGTTGAATTTCTGCTTGATCAGAAGGATTTGCTCTTCTGGTTAAAATTCCTCCAAACACCTTTGGATGCAAGGTTTTTACCCTACCTCCAAGAATAGAAGGGTAGGTAGTCAGTGTTTCGACAGGTATTACAGGTACATTCATTTCTTTAATGAAAGTTTCTGTACCGCCAGTAGAATATATAGTTACGCCATGTTGATGAAGTAATTCGATGATTGGCGCTAAATTATCTTTGTAATAAACCGAAATAAGGGCTGATTTAACCTTTTTGATATTTTCCATTAATTAAAGGGGATTGAAGCTGCAAATTTAGCAAAAAAACGGGAATTATAAAGCCAGGCTCGCTTTCTCGGTCTTCTTTAATAGGTCTTCAATTATCCTTGGATAATGCAAATGTTCTAGCTGATGAACTTTGTATGCAAGTTTTTCGGTGGTGTCTGAGCTTTCCACTACACATTTATTTTGATAAATAATTTCTCCCTCATCGAAAGTCTCATTTACATAATGAATGGTAATGCCTGTTTCGTGATCATGATTTGCTATTACTGTTTCATGAATGATATCGCCAAACATTCCTTTACCACCATACTTTGGCAACAAGGCAGGGTGAATATTGATGATTCTTTTAGGATATTGGCGAATAATGTTTTCTGGTATCAACCATAAAAAACCAGCAAGTACAATGATGTCTATGTCTAGATTTTTTAATAATTGTAATATAGTGGAAGAGTCGTATAATTCTTCTTTACTGAAAACATGCGTTGGGATTTCAAAATTATCTGCTCGCTGTAAAACATAGGAGTCTGCTCTATTGGAAAGAACAATGGCTACTTCCATTTCTTTGTGGCGTTTAAAATGTTCCATAATGCGTTGTGCATTCGAACCAGAACCAGAAGCAAAAATAGCGATACGTTTCAAGGGCATTTAATTTAATTTCAAAAGTAGCAATAATTTTGCTTTTGTTGAAATCAAATTCAATCAAAAAAAAAGAGCGATATTCCTATCGCTCTTTTTTTATTTACAAGTTGCCTCTCAGCGCTTGTTCTCTTTCGATAGATTCAAACAATGCCTTGAAATTACCTTTACCAAAGGATGTTGCGCCTTTTCTTTGAATAATTTCGTAAAAAACGGTTGGTCTGTCTTCGACTGGTTTAGTGAAAATTTGTAATAAGTAACCTTCTGGATCGCGGTCTACTAAAATGTTTAGGTTTTTTAATGCGGCTATATCTTCATCGATTGCACCAACACGGTCTATTAAATCTTCGTAATAAGATTCAGGGACTATTAAAAAATCTACACCTCTGTTTTTCATCTCTGCCACCGTTTTTAAAATATCGTCGGTTGCAACTGCTATATGTTGCACCCCAGCACTTTTGTAAAAATCGATGTACTCTTCTATTTGAGATTTCTTTTTACCTTCTGCTGGCTCGTTGATTGGAAATTTAATATATCCATTTCCATTCGATACAACTTTAGACATGAGCGCAGAATATTCTGTTGAAATATCTTTATCATCAAAGGTTAATAAGATTTTGAAACCCATCACATCTTCATAGAACTTTACCCAAGTATCCATTTCACCCCAACCAACATTGCCAACACAATGATCTACAAATTTTAAACCAATTGGTTTACTGATGGTATCTTTTGGTGTTGCTTTAAAGCCTGGCATAAATACACCTTTGTAATTTTTTCTTTCTACAAAAGTATGGATGGTATCGCCATATGTTTTAATAGAAGCTGTTACAATTTCTCCAAATTCATCTTGATGAACTTGAGGCTCGTAAACGCCTACTGCACCACGTTTGGTTGTTTCTTCGTAAGATTTTCTAGCATCATCAACCCAAAGCGCTAACACTTTTACGCCATCTCCATGTAAATTAATGTGCGCAGAAATTTCGCTATTTGGATCGAAAGAAGTGGTAAACACCAATACAATTTTATCTTGTTTTACGGCATAAGAGGCACGGCCTCTCACACCAGTTTCTGGTCCGGCATAAGCAATTAATTCAAATCCAAATGCAGACCTATAAAAGTAAGCCGCTTGTTTTGCGTTACCAACATAAAATTCAATATAATCGGTGCCTAATAAAGGTAAAAAATCTTTAGCCGGATTGTTGTCTTTATGTAATGTTGCGAGTTGATTCGCCTGGTCTATAGTTTCCATTTAATATTTTTTTTATAATTTATTCTTGATTTATCCAACTTCTGTAATAGTCTTCGTCTTCAATTGCAATAGCATCTTCGGTAAGCATTAGCGGTCTAAAAGGGTCTACCATTACGGCTAATTCTTCTGTTGCCTCTTTGCCAATACTTTTTTCGACAGTACCAGGATGCGGCCCGTGTGGTATGCCGCCAGGGTGTAAAGTAATTTGTCCTTTTTCCACACTATTTCTGCTCATGAAATCGCCATCTACATAATACAATACCTCGTCCGAATCTACATTGCTATGATTGTAAGGAGCAGGAATTGATTCAGGATGATAATCGAATTTTCTAGGCACGAAAGAACACACTACAAAATTATGCGCTTCAAACATTTGGTGTACTGGAGGTGGTTGGTGAATGCGACCAGTAATCGGCTCAAAATCGTGAATAGAAATGGCATATGGAAAATGGTAACCATCCCAACCAATAAAGTCGAATGGATGTGTGCCATAGGTGTATGGATAAATCAATCCTTGTTTTTTGATCAATACTTTGAAATCTCCTTCTTGATCGTGCGTTACTAAGTTGTTTGGTAATTTCATGTCACGCTCACAAAATGGAGAATGCTCCAATAATTGACCATGATTGTTTCTGTATTTTTTTGGCGTACAAATTGGCGAAAAAGATTCGATGATAAAGAGGCGATTGTTTTCGTCGTTAAAATGTATTTGGTAAATTGTGCCCCTTGGAATAACAATGTAATCACCGTATTCGAATTTAATTTCTCCGAAGCCTGTTTTCAGTACACCCGAGCCAACATGTATAAAAATAATTTCGTCTGCTTGAGAGTTTTTGTAAAAATAATCTGTCATCGATTGCTTGGGTGCAGCAAGAGAAATGTGCAAATCGTCATTTACTAAAACAGGTTTTCTCGATTGTAAATAATCGTTTTCGGGTTTAATTTTAAAGCCAATTAAACTCGTGTGTTTTAAATGTTTTGCCTTCGCAATTTTTGGTTCTACATTATAGGGTTCGCCTAAATGTTTCACTATGGTAGGTGGATGGCAATGATATACTATTGAATAAACACTTGAAAAACCTTCAGTCGAAACTAATTCTTCTGCATAAAGTTTTCCGTTGGGCTTGCGAAATACGATGTGTCGTTTTTTCGGGATTTGCCCTAATTGATGATATATAGGCATAATTTTATAAGCTTATTTTGGGTTGAATTTAATAAAAAATGGTGTGAAAATTGCGTATTCTATTAAAAAGAATATTGGGCGAAAATAATTTTAGCGAGTAATGCTTTTCTAAAATTATTTTCTATGTGTTTATTTGTTTGTTTTTGGAATAAAACCACATCTTTTGGATTAAATATACTACGAAGATAAGCAATCCCTATGGAATTTAAAATATTCCCTTTTATAAGGCAAAATGCTCCTTTTTTTATAGATTTGAATATAATTAAACAATAGGGCATGAAACTAGTATCATATCAAACAGAAGGATTAGTACAATTAGGGGTTTTTGTAAAAGGTCATATATATAATTTACATTCATGCGATAAATTAATTCCGCATAACATGAGCGAATTTTTAGCAGGTGGCGTGGAGTTAATGGATAGAGCAAAAGTAATTAATGCACAAATTTTAGCTGGCCAATTAGCTGCCAAAGAAGAAGTTTTTTTTGAATTACTTGCTCCAGTTCCCAATCCAACTTCTTGCAGAGATGGTTATGCTTTTCGTCAACATGTGGCTGCAGCTCGCAGAAACAGAGGCGTTCCAATGATTCCAGAATTTGATCAATATCCAATTTTTTATTTTACCAACCATAATGCCATTCAAGGTCCAGGCGAAATTGTATGTATGCCCGATCATTTTCAAAAATTAGATTTCGAATTAGAAATTGCTATTGTAATTGGGAAAAAAGGTAGAAATGTTTTAGCAAAGGATGCAGACGAATATGTCGCTGGTTTTATGATCATGAACGACATGAGCGCAAGAACTTTACAAATGGAAGAAATGCTGTTAAATTTAGGCCCTGCTAAAGGAAAAGATTTTTCAACAGTCATTGGCCCATGGTTAGTTACGCCAGATGAATTAGCGCAACACCTTGTTCCTGCTAAAGCAGGACATGTTGGAAACAATTATAATTTAAGTATGAAATGCTGGGTAAATGGTCAAGAAGTTTCGCAAGGTAATGTAGCCGATATGGATTGGACCTTTGCAGAAATTATAGAGCGTTGTGCTTATGGTGTAGATATTTTACCTGGTGATGTAATTGGTTCTGGAACAGTTGGAACAGGTTGCTTTTTAGAATTAAATGGCACCAAATTATTAAACGATCCCAATGCGCAAACACAATGGTTGCAAGATGGAGATGTAGTAGAAATGGAAATTGCGGGCTTAGGTATGTTAAGCAATACCATCAGAAAAGCAGATAGCGATTTTTCTATTTTGAAATTGAAAAAATAAGTTTATGATCTCTCATTTATTAGCAGATTTAAGTCCAACGCAAACGCAGATGATTCTGCAGAATGCAATAGCACCAAGGCCTATAGCCTTTGTGAGTACAATTGATGAAGCAGGAAATATCAATTTAAGTCCATTTTCTTTTTTCAATATGTTTAGTGCGAACCCACCCATTGTTATTTTTTCTCCAGCAAAAAGAGTGCGCGATAATACTTCAAAACATACTTTAGAAAATGTTTTAGCTATTAAAGAATGCGTTATCAATATGGTAAATTATGACATGGTTCAACAAATATCTTTAGCCAGTACCGATTATCCTAAAGGCGTGAACGAATTTACCAAAGCGGGTTTTACGGCCTTGCCTTCGGATTTAGTAAAACCGCCAAGGGTAAAAGAATCACCAGTTCAAATGGAATGCAAAGTCAAAGAAGTAATTGCTTTAGGTGAGGGACCGGGTGCAGGAAACTTAGTGATTGCAGAAATTATAAAAATTCATATTTCAGAAAATATTTTAGATGCAGAGGGTAAAATTGATCCGATTAAAATGGAACAAGTGGCGCGTTTGGGTGGAGATTGGTATTCGAAGATTACACAAGACAGTTTATTTAAAGTGGCAAAGCCTTTAACTACAAAGGGTGTAGGGGTTGATGCCATTCCTGAAATTTTTAGGAATGCAATTTTTTTAACAGGTAACCAATTAGGAAAATTAGGAAATGTGGAGCAAGTGCCTACGCTTTCAGTACAAGAAATGCAAGATCTAAAAATAAAAGATACCGAAAGTTTACAGCAACAAATTAGTCATTTAACCGATGCAGACGACTTGATTAATGCATGGAAATTAATGGTTGCTAACCAAAACTAAACGGTTGTTAGTGCAACTGGAATAATTTTTCCGTTCATTAATTTACCAGCCTGCAAAGCAAAATCTGCAATGTATTTTCCCATTTCAAAAGCCATCGCTCCAGCAGTAGTACCTGGCATTGCTATTTCCAACATATCGGTTTGAACAGAACCCAAAGCAAGCGCATTTACATGAATACCTTGGGCATTTAGTTCAAGGGCTAAACTTTCTGTTAGGCTGTGTAGCGCAGATTTGCTGGCGCCATAGGCACTTAGTCCAGCAAACTTCTCGGATCCTTGAAAGCCACTCATACTGCCTATATTAAGAATATGCGCATCTTTTTCCATAAAGGGCACTATGGCTTGAATCATTTTAACATGACCTAACACATTGGATTCAAACATGGCGTACCAATCTTCGGCACTTTGTTGCATAAAAGGCTTGTTAATTAAAGTGCCGGCATTGTTTATTAAGATGTCTACTTTACCAACTTTTTGTGTTAAAAAGGGAATTAAACCTTGCTCGTAATCGCCACTGAAAATATCAAATTGTACAGGTAAAATATGTGCTGCCGGATTTAGTTGTTTGGCAATGGTATGTAATCTTTTGAGGTTTTCTAAAGAGCGACCAATAGCAATAATAGTATTGTTTTCGTCTTTAGCTAATTCGAGCGCAGTTTCAAATCCAATACCATTGCTGGCACCTGTAATGATGATATTTTTTTTCATCGTGATTTTTTAAACATCATAATCAATCACCACTTTTTCGGTAATCGGATGTGATTGACATGTTAAAATATAGCCGTCTGCTACTTCCTGTTCTGTTAATGCAAAATTAGCATCCATGATTACTTTACCTTCTAATAACTTTGCTCTACAAGTACAGCATACCGCACCTTTACAAGCAAAGGGTACATCTAAATCTGCTTCAATGGCAGCATCTAAAATAGAGTTGCCTTTGCTATTTAAATCTATCGTTGTTTCGTTGCCATCTAGAATAATGGTCACTTTAGCAGAAATAGCCGTATTGTTTTCTTCTGCTGCTATGGCATTGTTTACGGCTTCTAATACAGCCGTAAAATATTCTAAATGAATTTTATTTTTTTGAATATCAAGTGATAATAATGTTTCTTCTACATTATTCATCATGGGTGCTGGGCCACAAATAAAATACTCATTATCCTCATGTAAACCAATGTAGTTTTCAATAAGTGCAGAAACTTTTTCTGTAGTCATTATTCCTTGTTGTAATTCAGGAATTGCAGCCACTGGACGATCTAAAATTGCGATTACTTTTAATTGTGGATGTTGTGTAGCTAAGTTATCGAGCCCCTCTTGAAAGATGCTAGCCGCTTCGGTTTGATTGGCATAAAACAAAGTGATATTGCTGTTAGGCTCTTTTTTTAAAACTGTTTTTATGATCGAATACATTGGTGTAATACCACTACCACCTGCAAAAAGTACAAAGTTTCTTTTTTTATCTGCAGCTAAATCACAATAGAAGGTTCCCATGGGGGTCATCACTTCTATTTGGTCACCTACTTTTGCTATTTCATTTAAATAGGTGGAGCCTTTACCTTGAAAAACTTTTTTAGCAGCAATTCTTAATTCGGTATCTGCAACTGGGCTACTGCACAACGAATAGGAGCGTCTAATTTCTTCTCCATCAACCGTTAATTTTAAAGTTACATATTGACCATGTACATAAGCATATTCTTGCTGTAAAGCAGCTGGAATTTGGAATGAAATGCTGACACAATCAGCTGTTTCTTTAAGGATATCGTTGATTGTGAGTGTGTGAAATTTTGCCATTTGGATTAATTTGCCGCTAAAATAGAAATAAGATCCTTTATAGAACAATAAATCCGGTTTTTTGTTTGCTTTATGCAACCGAAAAGGATGCTTTGATTACCCAAAAAATGTTAAATTTGTATAGTAATAACTGATTCTATGAATAGCTTAAAATTAGATGAAAATCAATTAATCGAAAATTTCGAGGCAAAACTTGCCAAAAATGAAATGATTGAACCAAAAGATTGGATGCCGGCGCAATACCGTAAACATTTAATCCGTCAAATTTCTCAACATGCTCATTCCGAAATAATCGGGATGCAGCCCGAAGGAAACTGGATTACGCGTGCACCAAGTATGCGTCGAAAAATGGTATTGTTGGCCAAAGTTCAAGACGAAGCGGGGCACGGATTGTATTTATATTCTGCAGCAGAATCGATGGGAATTAGCAGAGAGGAAATGCTCGATCAATTACATACAGGAGCGGCAAAATATTCAAGTATTTTTAATTACCCAACATTAACATGGGCGGATATGGGTGCAATAGGTTGGTTAGTAGATGGAGCTGCTATTATGAATCAAGTGATGTTGCAAAGAACTTCTTATGGTCCATACGCAAGAGCTATGGTTAGGATTTGCAAAGAAGAAAGTTTTCATCAAAGACAAGGCTACGAAATAATGAATGTGCTAGCTACAGGATCTGTGGAACAAAAAGAAATGGCGCAAGATGCACTCAACAGATGGTGGTGGCCTTCGCTCATGATGTTTGGTCCACGCGACGAAGAGTCTCCTAATTCTGAACAAGCTATCAAATGGAAAATAAAAAGAGAAACCAACGATCAATTGCGTCAACGATTTGTAAATCAAACGGTGTCGCAAGTAGAGAAAATTGGATTAGTAGTTCCAGATAAAGCGATCAAATGGAATGAAGCTAAAAACGAATACGATTTTGGTGAAATTAATTGGGATGAATTTTGGACGGTAGTGAAAGGGAATGGCCCATGCAATAAAGTAAGGATTGCTAACAAAATAAAATCACATGAAGAGGGTGCATGGGTTCGCGAGGCGGCAAATGCACACGCTGAAAAAAATAATAAAACTAAGGCTGCTTAAATTATGAACGATTCACAAGGAATATTATGGGAAGTGTTTATTCAAAGTAAACCAGGTCAACCTCACAAGCATGCAGGTTCTGTTCATGCACACGACAACGAAATGGCTTTGCAAAATGCTAGAGATTTATATTGCCGTAGAAGCGAAGGTACCAATTTATGGGTAGTGCCGGCATCGGAAATTGTAGCCTCCTCACCAGAAGACATTGGTTCATTCTTTGAACCATCGAACGATAAAGTTTATCGTCATCCAACTTTTTATTCTGTACCAGAAGGTATCACACACATGTAATTTTATGAATAGCCAAGCATCATTGTTTCAATATATTTTAAAGATTGCCGATAACCAATTAATTTTAGGACATAGATTGTCTGAGCAATGTAGCAAAGGACCTTTTCTTGAAGAAGATATTGCTTGTTCGAATATTGCACTTGATTTAATTGGCGCTGCAAATTCTTTGTATATCTATGCTGCAGCAATTGAAGGAGAAAATAAAACAGAAGATGATTTGGTTTTTCTTCGATCAGAAAGAGCATTTAGGAATGTGTTATTAGTAGAGCAACCCAATACCGATTTTGCTTATATCATGTGTAGACAATTTTTGTTTGACACCTATGATTATTTTTTTCAACTAGCATTACAAAAAAGCAAAGACGAAACACTAGCAGCTATTGCAGCTAAAACAATCAAAGAATCGACGTATCACCTCAGACATTCTGGAAATTGGATCATCAGATTAGGTGATGGTACGGCAGAAAGTAATACGCGATTAAAAGCTGCATTCACAAATTTATGGTGTTATGTAGAAGAGTTGTTTGAGCAGGATGCTGCAGAATTAGACCTTGTTGCACAAGGTATTGCGGTAGACACCCAATTAATTAAAAGCCAATTTAATAGTCACATAGCAGAAATCATGCAAACTGCAGGCATGGAAATTCCAACGGGTATTTTTATGCAAAGCGGCGGGAAAAAAGGCGTTCATACCGAGTACTTAGGTTTTTTATTAGCCGAAATGCAATCTGTTCACCGTTCTTTTCCAGGCGTGAAATGGTAAAAATTCTTCATGCTAAAGAGGTCTCTTTTATTTGGGATATTTTAAATGAAATTCCAGATCCAGAAATTCCTGTCATTAGTTTGGTTGAACTTGGCGTGGTGCGTGGGGTAGAGTGGGTAGATACCCAATTGCAAATTACTATTACACCCACTTACTCTGGATGTCCGGCTATGCGCATGATGGAAATGGATATTGAGCAAAGCCTTCGCAAAGAAGGAATCACAGATTTTAAAATAGCGATGCAATACCATCCAGCTTGGACTACCGATTGGATGAGCGAAGCAACAAAATCAAAATTAAAAACATACGGAATTGCACCACCACAAGCACATACAAAACAAAGGATTGGTGTTTTAATTTCAGATGCACCAACTGAAGTGGCATGTCCGCAATGTAATAGTGTGAACACTAAATTAATCAGTGAGTTTGGCTCCACAGCATGTAAATCTTTAATGAAGTGTAACGATTGTTTAGAAGCATTCGATTATTTTAAATGTATTTAAAAATGGAACATATTAATTTTTCGATTTTAAATGGTGTGGCTACCATTGAACTCAATAGATCGGCTGTCTTGAATTCTTTTAACCGTCAAATGGCATTAGAATTACAAACGGTTTTAGATGATTGTGAAAGCGATGAAAGCGTGAGAGTAATTGTACTCAGTGGTGCTGGAAGAGCTTTTTGTGCTGGACAAGATTTAGCAGAAGCGATTGCAGCAGATGCGCCACCTATAGATCAAATTGTAAGAGAACATTATAATCCAATTGTACTTAAAATTAGGAATATAGAAAAGCCTGTAATTGCTGCTGTGAATGGTGTTGCAGCCGGTGCTGGAGCCAATTTAGCCTTAGCATGTGATCTTGTCATTGCAGCAGAAAATGCTTCGTTCATTCAGTCGTTTTCGAATATTGGATTGATACCAGATACCGGGGGCACTTATTTTTTACCAAGGCTTATTGGAATGCAAAGAGCAACAGCGCTATTATTTTTAGCAGATAAAGTACCTGCACAAAAAGCAGTCGAGATGGGAATGATTTATGCTTGTTATTCTGCCGAAACTTTTGTGCAAGAAGTTTCCAACTTGGCAAATAAATTAGCACAAATGCCCACCAAAGGACTTGGCTTAACAAAGCGTGCGCTCAATGCGTCTATGCACGCAAGTTTAGCAGAGCAATTAAAAACAGAAGAGTTGTTGCAATTACAAGCAGCAAATACTTTTGATAATAAAGAAGGCATCAATGCCTTTTTAGAAAAAAGAAAAGCAAATTTCATTGGTAAATAAATTTGATATGATAAAAGTAATTGGAGTAATTGGTTCGGGGGCAATGGGGACAGGCATTGCGCAAGTAATTGCTACTGCCGGATTAGAAGTGTATATCTACGATTCAAATCCTGTTGCCATTAATGTAGCCAAAGATAATTTCAAAGAGTCGCTAGAAAAATTAGTGACTAAAAATAAAATTACTGCCGAGCAGGCAAGCGCAATCGAAAGCAAAATTGTTTTTCAATCTAATTTTAAATCTTTAGATGCATGTGATTTAATTATCGAAGCCATTGTAGAAGATTTACAAATTAAAAAACAAGTTTTCGCAGAATTAGAAAAAATTGTTAGAAAAGATTGTGTATTAGCGACTAATACCTCTTCGCTTTCTATAGCATCCATTGCAGCAGCTTGTCAATTTCCGGAAAGAGTAATTGGCTTACATTTTTTTAATCCAGCAACTATCATGCCTTTGGT
>CANNIS010000022.1 GCA_947505035.1 Sphingobacteriales bacterium | reverse complement strand
CTGTTTGGGTAGTTCCAAAGCTGTCCACATTCACAATTACATGATGAACAATACTTGGATTGCCTGCAACAATTTCAAAGGCCCTGATGATCCTATTTTGTGTTAAACCGCTTGGCAAAGAAAAACAAACATAACTATCGTTGGTACTTGCATTACTCGTAAACACTGGCATCTTTAATTCTAAATCTGGCGTACCAAATAATTGATAATTTGAAAAATTTGGGGGTGTCGGAATTTTAGTGGTATCACCTAATAATGCACCTCCTTGTATCCAATTGAGAATAGCCGATTTTTCATTTTCGGTAATGGTTCTTTCGTGCGAAAACCTAGTATAAGTAGTATCTGGGCTCCAAGGTGGCATATAACCTGTACTCAAATACGCACTAATCGGATATATTTTACTGCTTACATCGGCATAAGTCATAAAAGACGAAGCATGTTGGTTTTCGTGATGGCAATTACCACATTTATTGTAAATAATTGGCGCTACATCACTAAAATATATTTGCGCATTTGCTTGTGTTATCACAAACAAAATAAATAATGTCAATAGCGTAATTTTTTTCATAATAAAAATATTTTTTTACTTACTCGTTAAATGCATTATGTTCTATTAAATAAGCCCTCAACAATACTAATAATTCGTTACACTTTTTTTGTGTTGGAATAATGGTAACCTCATTGGTTGATTCGCGAATCATTTGTAACATCCCTAAAGTAGCCATATATTGATTCCAATCTAATTTAGCCTCATTCATAATTTTTAAATTTGGCGGAATTGGTATGTCAATAATAATTTTTTTATTGACTATTTGGCACTTGTATGAAAGTTTTCTATAAAAATCAAATTGAAAATATCCAACGGTTAGTGGGTCTACTAATCGGTCTATATATCCAAACTCTCTTTGTTCGCGAACTTTAATATTAGCTGCCATGCTCGAATAAGCCTGAATCGCAACTTTTAATTTTTTATCATTAATAAATTTTAATGCGCCGGAATTTTTAACCTCATCTAATGCCATGGTATTCATAATTGGCATTATTCTTTGCGCAAGCAATTGATGTGCCGCATAAACAGTCGGTATATCTTTTGTAATTTGATTGCTTTGATAGCTCTCATTGAGAATGTCAAAATATTTTTCTTGCCATTGTCTTTTTTGAAGACTTGATGCATATTCAACAGAGTCTGCTACTAAATCTACATATAAATTTTTTGCGCTAGATACTGCTTTTTTGGTTTCAATATAATGTTCCCTGATATTTTCAGCAGTATAACCAAATGATACGGCTATAAATATCATGATGCCTTCTAATAAATATTCTTTCCATGGTTTAACATGAGTGGGAACATGTGGATGATGGTGTACTTCCATTTTTTATTGCTAAGTAAATATTAGTTCAAGGCTTGTGCTAAATCTTCCAATAAATCTTCGATGTCTTCTACCCCAACACTTAAACGAAGCAGCGAATCTACCACACCTGCAGTTTCTCTGTCGGCCTTTGGAATCGAAGCATGCGTCATGGTTGCAGGATGATTGATCAATGATTCTACGCCCCCTAAAGATTCGGCTAAAGAAAATACTTTGAAAGAAGATGCCAATTTAAAAGTGTCTTCGATGCTGGCATTTTTAGTCGTAAAAGAAATCATGCCTCCAAAATCACGCATTTGTTTTTTGGCAATGTCGTGGTTAGGATGTTCTTCAAAACCTGGCCAATAAACTTTATCTACTTTAGGATGATTGCGTAAAAAATGTGCCACCGCTTTACCGTTTTCGCAATGTGCTTTCATTCTTAAATGCAAGGTTTTGATACCTCTTAAAACCAAAAAAGAATCCATTGGCCCCGGAGTTGCACCACAAGAATTGTGGATGAATGCCAGTCGCTCATACAAAGTTTCGTCGTTCATCATTAATGCGCCCATGATCACATCCGAATGTCCACCTAAATATTTGGTAACAGAATGCATCACGATGTCTGCGCCTAAATCTATTGGGTTTTGGAGGTATGGCGATGCAAAAGTATTATCTACGACAAAAGTAATTTTACTCGCTTTGGCAATTTTTGCACAAGCCGTAATATCTACAATTTTCATGGTTGGATTGGTTGGGGTTTCTACCCAAATCAATTTAGTATTTTCGTTGATATAATTTTGAATATTTTGTGCATCGTGTAAATCGACGAAATGAAATTTAATACCATAGTTAGCAAACACTTTAGTAAACATGCGATAAGTGCCACCATACAAATCGTTACCAGTAATAACTTCATCACCTGGTTTTAATAATTTAGCAACCGCATCTGTTGCACCCATACCACTCGAAAAACACAATGCATGTTTGGCGTTTTCTAAGGCCGCTAAACAATCTTCGAGTGCAGTACGCGTAGGGTTTTTGCCACGGGCATAAGCATAACCTTGGTGTTTACCTGGCGATGCTTGCACAAAAGTAGAAGTTTGAAAAATAGGAGTCATGATTGCTCCTGTGGATGGATCGGGGCTTTGCCCTGCATGAATTGCTTTGGTACCGAATTTGTATGCCATTTGTATTATTTTTTATGCCTAAAAATAACATAATATACCCGTAAACTCAAAAATTTGAAATTTTAAAAAAAATTTTTATTTTAGTATATTATTAATTTAAAATGTATGAAAAATCTAGTTTTAAGCACTTTTATGCTTTGTATGTTATGGCTAACAGGCTGTAAAAAGGATGAGCTAAATGATCAATCTGCGGCTATAGATAATGCCATTGCAGAAAACATGTTCGACGATGTTTATAAAAGAATAGATGAAGAGGCGGCCAATAGCGAATCTATGAATGGTAAATTAACCGATAACGGCATACAAACCTTTGCCTCGTTAGGTTGTGCCGATAGTGTACAAATTTTAACTACCAATGGTGGATTTCCAAAAACAATGACGATTTTTTTCAATCAAAATATTTGTTCAGATGGTCGCATTAGAAATGGAAAAATCGTTTCTGTTTTTACGGGTAAATACCGCGACAGTGCAACCGTAATTACCACGCATTTCGAAAACTATACCATCAATGGAAATGAAATTCATGGATTAAAAACAATTAAGAATAATGGCACCAATAGTAATGGATATCTTAATTTTAGTATTCAAGTAGATACCGCAAGCATCATTACGACGAGTGGTACCATTAGCTGGCAAAGTACGAGAAACAGAGCTTGGACCGCAGGTGCAAACACAAAATATTTACTCATCGATGACGAATATACCATTACTGGTAATGGATCTGGTGTGAATAGAAAAGGCAATGCTTATACTTTAACTATTCAAGATCCTTTAGTTGTTAAAATAGCTTGTAAGTATATCACACAGGGCATCATCGAGTTTGTCAACAGCAAAAAAACATTGGAAATAGATTATGGAAATGGCAGCTGTGACGACGATGCAACTATCACCATCAATGGTGTTACTTATAATATTAAATTATAATTAAATCAAGGGTTTTGTATCGCCTGCTTTAAATTCAAAACCTAAACGCTTGCCGGTGCTCATGCCCGAAGTAGTGGTATTGAATTGTTTTTCGGCAAGGGTAATAATTTCGCTTTGGTCGAGTGGTGGCACTTGTAATTCGAAATCGATGGCAAAGACAATGGCATGTTGAATAATATCTTCGATGGCTTTTGCATCTAGCATTTGATTTTCATAATTGGCAATCCCATAATTGATATCGTCTTTCCCTTCTAAAAAAAATTGATTTTCGGCATTGACAAATATGCGAGTCACCAAATAGCCCAAATCGTTTAGCCTATTGTATTTGATAGAATCTGATAAAAAATTATAAATCTGAATTAAACCACAATAAGCTTTTTTTGGATTCGCTTTTACAAAAGGTAATTGATGAATTTTATGTTCTGCTGGAAAAGTAAATACATTGGTATGCATGGCAAAAATTAAAGCGTCGCCAGAGAATTTTATTTCTGCTTCAAATTCTCCCCCATCGGTATAAACTATTTCAACATTATTATCTATCGACGTTACATCTTTGCTTAAATTCAAAGACAAATTGATCAATGATTTTTTAATTGCTGCAATTTGTATCATCGTATTGCGATGAATAAATTGCTTCATCGACGAATGATCTTTTAATTTATCGACAATTTCTTGGTAATGACTTTCTTGCGCCATGGTGTTTTTTTATTAATATGCTCTTGCAAACAAAACCCTTTGTGTAGAGGGCTTTCCGCTGTATATACAAACTCCTGCTTCTAAGATATTATTCAATGGAATACAACGAATAGTTGCTTTGGTTTCTTCTTTAATTTTTTCTTCTGTTTCGGATGTGCCGTCCCAATGTGCTGCAATAAATCCAGCTTTACCATCTAATAATTCTTTAAATTCTTGATAGGTATTTGCAGGAGTTATGTGTTCATTACGGAAGCTTAATGCTTTTTGAAAAATATCATGTTGAATGGTATCTAATAAAGCTTCGATGGTTTTATCGATATTAGTCAAGGATACTGAATATTTTTCTTTGGTATCTCTTCGAGCAATTTCAACGGTTCCGTTTTCGATATCACGCGGGCCAATGGCTAACCTAACTGGCACTCCTTTTAATTCCCATTCCGCAAATTTATAACCTGGTCTTTGGGTATCGCGGTCGTCGAACTTTACTGAAATCCCTTTAGCTTTTAAAGCAGGCATAAATGCATCAACGCAAGCACGAATATTGGCTAAAGCTTCTTCGTTATTAAAAATGGGTACAATTACTACTTGAATAGGTGCTAATTTTGGTGGCAATACCAAACCTTCGTCATCGGAATGTGCCATAATCAGCGCGCCAATTAAACGGGTAGAAACGCCCCAAGAACTTGCCCAAACATGTTCTATTTTTCCTTCTTTATTGGTAAACTTTACATCGAATGCTTTAGCAAAATTTTGTCCTAAGAAATGGGAAGTTCCGGCTTGTAAAGCTTTGCCATCTTGCATTAATGCTTCGATGCAATAAGTATCTAATGCACCAGCAAATCTTTCGTTGGGAGATTTTACCCCTTTCATCACGGGTACCGCCATCCAATCTTCTGCAAAAGTGGCATATACTGCTAACATTTGTTTTGTTTCTGCAATGGCTTCTTCGGCAGTTGCGTGAGCCGTGTGACCTTCTTGCCATAAAAATTCTGAAGTACGCAAGAACAAACGCGTACGCATTTCCCAGCGCACTACATTGGCCCATTGGTTTACTAATATGGGTAAATCACGGTAGGATTGAATCCATCCGCGATAGGTATTCCAGATAATGGTTTCGGATGTTGGTCTAACAATTAATTCTTCTTCTAGTTTTGCATCTGGATCTACCATAATGCCCCCATTGCCATCATTCTTTAAACGATAATGCGTAACAACTGCGCACTCTTTAGCAAAACCATCGACATGACTTGCTTCTTTAGCGAAAAAAGATTTAGGAATAAACAAAGGGAAGTAAGCATTCGAATGGCCGGTATCTTTAAACATTTGATCCAGTACTTTTTGCATGTTTTCCCAAATGGCATAACCATAAGGTTTAATAACCATACAACCTCGTACATCTGAATGTTCTGCTAAATCGGCTTTGGTTACTAATTCGTTATACCATGCCGAATAATCGGCGCTCCTGCTGGTTAATCCTTTGCTCATCTTTTTTTGAAATAGGGAATTGTAATATTATTGTCGTAATTTAACAAAAGCTATTGTTTTTATTAAATAATAACGAAATTTATAACAAAAATAAGAATTTTAGCGTTATTGCTTAAGAAATAATTACCTAATCTTAAAGGAGAACTCTTATGAAAAACTTCCAAATTCCTTTAGTTGCTTTCGCACTCCTACTTGGAGCTTGTTCAAGCATGCAAAACACGAGTCGTATCAATTCAAACGACGATCTTTATTTTTCATTAGCAGATGCTAAACAGAATTCCGAAAAAACTTATAACGAAGCATTAAGCGCAGAAACCAATGCAGCCGATAGGCCTGCCGCTGCGCAAGAAACACCCAATACAAATTTTAGTCAATACCAAAGTGCCGATCAAGCGGAACAAAATCAAAATCAACAAAACCAACAAAACTATTCGAGTAATTCCGATGGCAATACCACCATCAATAATTATTACATGACCGACGAAGACGATTATTATTATAGTAAACGCTTGCGCAGATTTTCTAATAATTACTATGGTTTTGGCTATTACTCTCCGGCCTATTGCGGATTTTATTACGATCCATTTTATTTCAATGGATTCAGTATAGGATATAGCTATGGCTGGAACAGCGGATGGTATGGTGGATATAATGGCGGTTTTTACGATCCTTTTTTTAATCCATGGGGTGGATTTTATAATCCTTACTATGGATATGGCTACGGTTATGGCTCGGGTTATGGCAATCCTTATTACAATAATTATTATGGTGGACACCATGGTGGTTATGGGCATGGGGATAATTGGGGAAATAATGGTGGTGTTAAAACAACTAAGTTTATTAACACGCCACGACCTAGAACAGGCGGAAGCGTTGGTGTTGGTGGCAGATCTACTGGAACCGGAGGAAATATTGGCATTGCAGAAAGCAATCGCAATATGCCTGTATTAACAAATAACAATAGCAGCACACCCAATGTTCGCATGGCAACTCCACCTACTCGTTCAACTACGCCAGCGGTTTCGCCAAGCAATAACACTACTCCAATTAGAAGTTACTCGGAGCCTACTCCACGTTATAATACCGAACCAACTAACACTACTCCTATCAGAAATTATGCTGCACCTACACCGCGTAATAATGCAGAGCCAGTGCCAACAAGAAATTATTCGGAGCCTACTCCGCGTTATAATACCGAACCAACTAACACTACTCCTATCAGAAATTATTCGGCACCAACACCGCGTAATAATGCAGAGCCAGTGCCAACAAGAAATTATTCGGCACCAACACCGCGTAATAATTCTGAGCCAAGTACACCAAAAAAATATTCGGCACCAAGCACGCCAAGAACTTACTCAGCACCAAGCAGAAGTAGCAACGGAGGTGGCGGTGGCAACAGTGGTGGCGGCAGTTCTAGCGGTAGCAGACCAAGTCCATCAAGCAACAGACCTCGATAAATAAATTGAATTTAAATTTATTCAGATGATAAAAAATATTTTAGTTTCGGCATTGGCAATACTTAGTTTTTCTTTTGCTCAAGCTCAATATGTAGAAGATGCTTTTCGATTTAGCAATAGCACCATAAATGGTACAGCCCGAATTTTAGGAATGGGTGGCACACAAACTGCATTGGGTGCAGACCTTTCTAGTATTAGCGGAAACCCAGCAGGATTGGGCTTTTACAGAAGTAACGATTACAGTGTTTCACCAAACTTGCGTTTCAATAATTTAGAAAATAATGTTTTTGGGAAATTAAATTCGAACAACCACACCAATTTTAATTTAGGCAATTTTGGTTTTGTATTAACACAAATCAACCAAGATTATACGGGCAGAGAAGTAAGTAATGGATGGGTAAGTTTTAATTTTGGATTAAGCAATAACAGAACCAATTCTTATAAAGAGAATAGTTATTTTTCTGGCGTAAATAACCAAAGCACTTTTAGTTCCTACTTAGCCGCAAGTGCTAATGAATACTATGGTGCAACGGGTTTACCCGACACCAATATCAATAGCATTTATGATATGGCTTGGGATGGTTATATGATTAATTTTGATACTACCTTAAATAAATATATTCCGATAGCCAATAATGCTACCACTCAAATGCAAAGTTCAAAAAGTGGTGGTTACGAAGACCATGTGAATATATCTTTTGGGGGAAATTACTCAAACAAACTTTACTTAGGGGCAAGCATTGGTTTAGGTTCTATCGAATACAGCAAACAAAGCACTTTTAAAGAAAGTAATATCAATGATCCCCTTAATAAAGTATCAGAAATAAAATTAAAAGAATCTTTATTTGTAAGTGGTAGCAGCCTCAACTTTAAGCTGGGCGCCATATACAGACCCATCGATTTAATTCGTTTTGGATTAAGTTTGCAAACGCCAAATTATTATACCTTCAACGAAAACTTTATTACCGATTTAAGTTCGGTTAGAAATGGAGTGACACAAAGTTATACCCCACTCGAATATTTATTCGATTATAAATTGGCAACTCCTATGCGTATCAATTATGGAACTGCCTTGTTTTTTGGCAAAACAGCTTTAATAAGTGTAGACCTAGAACAATTAAATTACAGCGCCATGCGATTGGATGCCGTGAGTGGCAACGAAGATTTTGGACCCGACAACAACAGTAAAATTCAAAACACCTTTCAACAAAATACCTATAATTTACGCTTGGGTGCAGAAACAAAATTAGATGCCATTACTTTACGTGCAGGATATGCACATTATGGCGATGCCTATAAATCTTCCGCAATTGACCAAAGCAAAAAAAGCTTTACCGCTGGCTTAGGTTACAGAACTGGCGATGCCTATGTGGATTTTGCATTTGTGCAAACCAGCTACAATTCTGCTTTTTACCCTTATTATGCAGCCAACCTAGACAATCCTGTGGCGAACAGCAGCAATACCATAAAATCTTTTACGGTAACTATTGGTTCGAGGTTTTAATAGGTTAATATTTTGTTATTTTTGCGAAACAATTAACTAGCTTAATTGTCAATATCCTAAATAACCAAAATGGCTTATAAAAACTTGCAAGATTTTATTGCAGCACTCGAAAAAGAAGGCGAATTGGTTCGCATCAAAGAATTTGTCGATCCTAAATTAATCATCACCGAAATAACCGACCGTATTTCTAAACAATATGGCCCTGCCCTTTTATTCGAAAATACGGGCACCGAATTTCCTTTGCTCATAAACTCTATGGGTAATTACAAGCGCATGTGTATGGCCTTAGGGGTAAATAACATGGACGAAATTACCCATGAAATTGAATCCATGTTTAAAATGATTACGAGTCCAAAAGACTCCATCATGGATAAATTAAAAATGATTCCAAAATTGGGTCAAATTTCTTCTTGGATGCCCAAAACAATTTCGGGACGTGGGGCATGTCAAGAAGTAATTCAAAACGAACCCGACATTACTAAATTTCCGGTGCTTACTTGTTGGCCAGAAGATGGCGGCCCATTTGTTACTTTACCCGTTATTCATACTAAAGATCCACATACGAATATTAGAAATGTAGGCATGTACCGCATGCAAGTATTCGGCCCAACTTTAACGGGTATGCATTGGCATAAACACAAAGTATCGGCGCGCCATTTTAACGAATACAAAAAATTGGGTCAAAAAATGCCTGTTGCTGTTGCCTTAGGTGGCGACCCTATTTATACTTATGCCGCAACTGCACCATTACCAGATGGCGTTGACGAATATATTTTAGCAGGTTTCTTAAGAAAGAAAAAAGTAGAATTGGTACAATGTATTACACAAGATTTGCAAGTGCCTGCCGATGCTGATATTATTATTGAAGGTTATGTTGACCCGAGCGAAGATTTCATCTGGGAAGGTCCCTTTGGCGACCACACAGGCTATTATTCTTTAGCCGATTGGTATCCAAAATTTCATATCACATGCATTACCCATCGTAAAAATGCAGTTTACCCTACCACCATTGTAGGCATACCACCTCAAGAAGATGCTTGGATTGGCAAAGCCACCGAAAGAATATTTTTAGCACCTATTAAAATGACAATGGTGCCAGAAATTGTAGACATGGTTTTACCAATGGAAGGGGTGTTTCATAATTTAGTGATTATCAAAATCAAAAAAGATTATGCAGGACAAGCTTTAAAAGTAATGAATTCGATGTGGGGTGCAGGCCAAATGATGTTTACTAAAATGATGATTGTGGTAGATGGCGAAGTAAACATTCATGATCAAAAAGCCGTTGCAAAATACATCAGTGAAAATGTAGATCCGCAACAAGATATTATTTTCAATTCTGGCCCAATGGATGTGCTCGATCACTCTTGCTCGAAAGCAGCCTTTGGCGGAAAAATGGGCATCGATGCCACTAAAAAATTGCCAGAAGAAATGCGCTTCGACCAAGCCATGCCAAATTTTGAAAATAAAAATGGCATTGCTAAAGAAAAAATCTTAGCCAAATTTCCTGCTATTAAAGATATTAACGATTCTTTATTAAAAGAAAATATTTCCTTAGTATTTATTGCCATAGAAAAAAATAAAAAAGGACAAGTGGCCGAATTGAGTAAAGCCCTTTTTGAATTAGTAGATTTTAAGATGGTAAAAATTATTATTTTCTTAGAACACACGATTGACATTTCGGATATAGCGGATGCCGTTTGGCGATTCTCTAACAATGTAGATCCAAAAAGAGATGCATTTGTGATTAGCGTAGATAGCCAGCAAGAGCCATCTCACATTGCCTTTGATGGTACTAAAAAAACCAAAGAATTTGATGGATTTACCCGTGATTGGCCAAATATTTTAGCCAATACCCAAGAAGTAATTGATCAAGTAGATGACATGTGGGATAGATTAGGCTTAGGCCCAATGCCTGTTTCTCCTTCTAGAAAATACTTAGGTCAACTCTATGGAACTGGTGCAGTGGTAAAGGAATAAATTATTTATTTATCGTATAACATCTACAAAATTGACACGCTCAAAATCAACGCCTGCAGCCTTTGCGCAGTCTTCATCGATATTTGCATCTCCTAGAAATAAAACTTCAGAAGGTATTAATTGATGATCGGATAATAATTTTATCATGGCATCGGGTGCTGGTTTAGGCGCAATTTCGTTACAAAAATAACATTTGATATGTTGATCTAAACCATGCCATTCGAGGTGTTTAATTTTATTTAATTGCTGTTCTGGATTTCCATTGGTTAATACAAAAAGTCGCAAACCCGCTTCGTATGCTTCTTGTAGACGAAGCAACATATCTTCAAAAATTAATAAAGGTAAAGGCAATTTAGCAGTTCTTAATAAGCGAAAACAATTTTCGAGGTAAGTTTCGGGCAAATTAAAATGCGCAATCATTTTATCAAAAATATGGTCGCGACCTTTGGCCATAAATTCGTCTACTAAAAATTTTGTCACTTGATCATGCGGAACACCTTCTTGAAATTCAACAAACTCTCCAATTAAATAATAAACCTGAAATAAATAATCTTTTTCGGGATAAATGGTATTATCTAAATCGAGTACTAATGCTTTATACCTTTTATCCGTCATCTTAATAATATACTTCTTGGTAATAACGCATAAATCGTGTACCCCATTTAATTGGAATCGCAGCTAGATCAATAGGCATTTGCATAGCTTGCTTTACCGCTAATAGCGGCAAATTAACGCCTGCGCCGATAGCAGCTACAATGGTGCCTTGTACCCTAGGATTAATTTCTAATATTTTAAAACTACCGTCGTCGGCTCTTTTTACTTGAATACCAATATTGCCATGTAATTTGATAGCCGAAATAATTTGTTGACAATAAGCAATGATTTCTTGATGTTGTTCAAAGACACCCGCTATGCTAATACCTTCTCTCATCATGCTGCGCAAACGAGGCAAGGCAATAATACACTCCCCATGATTCGCTAAGCAATCTATAGAATACTCTTCGCCTGGTAAATATTCCGAAACCAATAATTCGGGAAAATCATTTTCGTATTGCGTATATATTTCTATTATTTTTTCGAAAGAAATATAGGTACTATTAGGTTTTTGATTGAACAATAAATCAAAATCGTTTTTTTGCGATGATACTATTCTAAAACCCCTAGAACCATTGGCAACTGATGGTTTAAAGCATACTGTTTTAGCAGGATAACCTAAATCGGTTAGGGCATTTTTAAATGCTTGTAAAGAATTTACCACTCTAAATGCGGGCGTTGCAATTAATTTAGCTTGCAAGAATTGCAGCAAAGTGCTTTTATTATTGGCAATGTGTAAGGCTTCGCTGTCTGATAGTAAAACCCGAATTCCAAGGCGATTAAATTGTTCAATGTTGGTTGCAAAAACAAATAATTCGCGCGTAACCAAAGGCATAATTACTTGAATGTTTTCTTTAACACAAAGCGCTAAAATTTTTTCAATGAAATCGGCATCAGCAGCAGCTGGAATTTGATAAAAGCGATTATTTAAATAGCGACCAACTGCATGTTCGTTGGCATCGGCTACCGTTAATGAAATAATGGGATCGGCATGCAAACAGGCTATAATGCCTGCTGCACCTGGTGCACCGGCACCGGTCATGAGCACATGAATGGTATTTGTTAGGCTATGATCCATCGAACTACTTCAAAAACTTCGGCATAGCGATCAGAAATTTGTACACCTCTTGTTCTAGCAAGTCCACGAATAAATTCGTCGTTTGCATAAGGTCTGTGTTGTTGACTTTCGTATTGCGCCAGAGCAGCAACTTTACTGCTGATATTTTTTTCAGACAAAGAAATAAAACAAGTGGTATTAAAACTTAAATTATTCCAAGGCAATTCATAAGATAAAATAGAGGTGGTTTTAAAAGCGCGTAAAGCCTCTTGTGCAATGGTTCCATGATCTTGATGCAAATCGGTTAAACTTGGCATAAAGACCAAATGAGGATTGATTTTATTTTTCAAATCAATTAAATCTTGTAAAATAGCTTGGCGGTTATAACTAAAAGTGCGCACTTCGTAATTATATAGCAATAAATTTTCGGCCTGTATTCCTAAAACATGCGTTGCTTTTTTTACTTCATCAATTAAAATGTTTGAAGGTAAATGTTTGGGTACCGAAATTTCGCAAGCCGAAAATGCGGCATAATAAACTTCGTGGCCCTCTTCGATGAATTTATTAATGGCACCTCCGCAGCCTAATTCGCCATCGTCGGTATGAGGTGCTAAAATTAAAATTCGTTGTTTGCTAGATTTAAACATCTTATTTAAAGGATTATGATAACAATTATACTTTTTTTATCGAGTATAAAGGTAATAAATTTGATTTTTTCTTAATTTAACGCAGTTTAAACGCTTTTATTTTAGCTTTAGAGTGCACATGCAGTTAAAAAAACAACCCTTCATATACTTCATCATTGCTTATTTGCTTTTGGTGATCTATAACCTCAACAAAATACCGGTTGCTTGGGTAGATGAAATCATGCTGATTGATCCTGCATTTCAATTAATTACACAAGGACGATTTGTTGGAACAGTTTGGCCATTTGTTGGATCGGAACAAATATTTTTAGCCTATTTACCACTGAGTTCGTTTATTCATTTAATAGACCTGAGCCTATTCCCACATACCCTATTTTTTACACGATTACCTTGGTTAATCTTTTTAATCATTACTAGTATTTATTTATTTAAATACATAGATTTTAGGTATAGTAGTTTACCAGCCGGTATACTTTTTATTACCTGTTTATTTATTATAGACGAAGGGCTGAGCAATGCGATGCGAAGTGGCAGAGTAGAAATGCCTGCGATGGCCATTATGGCTGCTGCATTTTATTATGCCCTGAAAAGGAAACATCCTTTTTTACAAGCGCTACTCGTAAGCTTATTGTTTATAGCACATCCGGGTGTTTACCCCATTGCCATAATTTTAGGGATAGAACTAATTACTAGAAAAAATACCGCTAGTAAACGCAGTTTATTTGCTTTAATCATGCTAAGTATGCCCCTACTTTATTTAAGTATGGCGAATTTTAACTTCAACGATATATACCAACAATTAGTTGTACATGGCAAAGAACACGATGGCCATGATCAAGTAAATAATATTTTTTACCAACATTTTATTCAACGATTTTTGCCTAGTTATCAATATCAATTTTGGATGATTGCATTGGCTGTGATAGCCCATTTTACTTGTGCTTATACCCTATTGGTAAAAAAGAATTATCGCCAACATATTGTAGAGATTGCGTTTTTGGCTACTAGTATTTTTTGGTTTTTTACCCTTGCCCCTTTTTATAGATATACGCCTATTTTAATTTTCTTATTATACCTGCATTTGCCCGAAATGTATAAACGCTTTTTATCTTTAGCCGGATTTTTACGCATTAGTTTTAGGGCTGCTAAAATTTGGCAATTGGTCCTTATGGCTTTGTTTATTGGCTATTGCAGCCTGCCATTTTTTATCAGAAATGGGGTGGCAATACAACAAAGCGCGCAGCGCAATGAGTTCGATGCATACCAATGGATAAACAATCAAATTAAACAAGCCCCCAACGAAAAAATATTAATCATAGATGAACCGATTGCATTTTATTATGCTATGCAACATGATAATATTGCTTATACCCTACCTCATGCTGTAAAAAAGTTTCGATTTAAAAATTACGACAGGGTATTTTATTTAACGCAACGAGCAGCTCCGGCACTAGCCGATACTATTGCACAATATATGCCTTCTAGTAGTGTAAATCGTGCTAGTATTTTCAAGAAAAATATCATCACCTACCAAGGTATGCGGTTGTATCAAATTCAATCGGAACAAGCCTTACAAAACCTTTATAGAAAATAATATGTTATTAGTTGCCAAAAATATCAGTAAATCTTACGGCAAATTGGCCGTTTTAAAATCAGTCGATTTAAGTATTGATGCTGCCGAAATTATTGCGATAGTTGGCGCTTCGGGTGCAGGTAAAAGCACACTATTACATTTATTAGGCACCCTCGACAAAACAGATACCGGCAATATTATTTTTGATGGTACCGACTTTACCCAATTAAACGATAAAGCCCTTAGTGCATTTAGAAATCAACACATGGGTTTTATTTTTCAATTTCATCATTTACTACCCGAATTTACCGCTTTAGAAAATGTGTGTATACCAGCCTATATTGCTAAAGAAAACAAAGCGGATGCCGATGCTAGAGGATTGAAACTACTTGCACAATTAGGTTTAGCAGATCGAGCAGAACATAAACCATCGGAGCTATCGGGTGGAGAACAACAACGCGTTGCTATTGCACGTGCATTAATTAACAATCCTGCTATTATTTTTGCCGACGAACCAACCGGAAATTTAGATTCTAATAATGCGAATGAAATTAACGAACTGTTTTTAAAAATTAGAAAAGAAATGGGTGTGGCCATTGTAATTGTAACCCACAATAGCGCACTAGCAAGCATTGCAGACCGACAACTACTGATGAAAGATGGAAATTTAATTGCTTAAACTTTCTTCTTCATAAAATAACGGTAATCTAAATAATATAAAACTTTTAAAGTGAGTTGATTATTTTGCGGCTGCGCAAATGTATTAACTAAACTCCCTGCAAACTGACTGCCAGCAAAACGGCGATTCGAAATTAAATTTCGGTAATCACTTACATTGTTTTTCCAAACAATAATTAAATCGCTACCAGGAGCAAATCGCCAGCTGTAAACCAAGTCTGCGTTGAAAAAACTCACATTTCGATTATTATTGACTTGGTAATTTGTCGTATCGGAAATTAAATTTCCTGCCTCGTTTAACAACATATATCTGTTTATCGATACCGTGCTCCAATAATATCGTAAGCGTAAAGTAATCGATGTATTTTTATTAAAAATATAAGAAGAACTAAACAAGTTTTCTTGGGTACGCACATTTCTAAATGAAAAATAAATTAAATCATCGTTGATTTTAGCAGCAAAGCCTTGTCCACCTTTGTCTTGGCTAATCGAGAAATTATTACTTAACCTAAAGCGATCCGATACCCGCAACATGGGCTTAATATTGAAATAGTAGTATTTACCTTTTGCAGTAAAATCTCGAAAATAACCTGCCGATGCATCGATGGCTAATCGTTTACGGTAATCGCTAGAGACATCACTTTCGAAGCCCATAAAGTTTGGAGAAATAAATTTACGACCAAATGTTCTAGGCTCATAAATATCATGATCGCCAAATGGTTTCACATAAACAGAAACGCCATGATAAATGAAATTTTTAAACACATTCCAAAAAGCGGCATTAAAATCAAATGTTTGATATTGTTTGGTTCTAAAAGTGGTAGAATAAGAAGAATTAAATCTATATCCGTGCTTTTGTGTTCGGAGCGAGGGTTTAAATTCTTGATAAGACAAATTTAAATAATGTGTAATTTCATCGGGGCTCTGCAATAAGCCTAAATCATTGGGGTTATAGGTATCACTTTCGATATTGGTCAATAAAGAAAATTTAAATTTACCACTTACCTTTTCTACGCCAATTGCATATTTAAAACCATCGCTGATGGAATCAAGAAAAGTTTTTCTATTATATACTCCAAAGCCATTTAATTTAAAGCGATCCTTTTTATCATTTATAGCAAACTCAACGGCCGAAACATTGGCATTGCCTACATTTAATTGACGCGTTACATTGGTATTGATAAAAGAAATAAAACTATTGTGTTTCAATGTTTGATTGAAAGAAATAATATTATAATTACTGAAAGGCTCTGTCACAATCGTTTTTTCTTCGCCGCTCTCTAATCTTATTGTAGCTTCTGTTTGCGAGGTAATGGCATTTAAAAAACCAATGCCTAATCCACTTGGGCTGCGACCAGTTACTTTAGTAGCATTGATTAATTGTACTTGCCCCGGATTTGTAAGCACTTCTATGCTTGAATCGCTGCGCATATTCTCTACGCTGGCAAAACCCTTGGGTGTTCCGCCAATTCGTCTTGGATAAAATAAATTCCCTACATTAAATAACTCGGTGCCTTCGATAAAAAACGGTCGGTTTTCTTGATACTGTACTTCGAATGCACTTAAATTTAAAATTTTATTATCCGATTGTACTTGCCCAAAATCGGGTGCAAGTGTTAAATCTAATGTATAACTATCGTTGATACCATATTTTAAATCGAGGCCTGCATTATAAGCCGATGAAAAATTACTTTGGCCCATAATGTTGGCTGGGTAATGGTTTTCCGTTAAACCTAAATAAGGGGTAAGCGACAAACGCAAAGGTGCATTGATTTGTGTAATACCTACCATATCACCAAAATAAGCGATTCGATTTTTTAAAGTAGGCTCAATAAAGGGCCAAGAAATCAATTCTCTTTTTCGCCTAATATTTCTTAAAATTTGAACGCCCCATTTTTGTTCGTTTTTATTCGGAAAACGAATAGCCGAATAGGGAATTTTCATTTCTACATTCCAACCATCTTGGGTTATTTTTACAGCGCTCTCCCAAATGGCATCAAAATTGTCGGTATTAGCTTTTTCATCAAACTGAACACCTGCAGCTGTTACACCAAAAGTAAAGGTATTTTGAAAATCGTAATAGGTATCGAAGCTTACACTGAACCAATCGTTATACATGTATTTATCTCGAACAGAAAATTCTTTTTGAATACTATCTGGTTTGCCGTCGTATAATTGCGCACTGATATAAATAGCATCATCGTTGTAAATAATCTTTACTAAAGTAGGTTCGGAAGGGTTAATGTTTTGAAAAGGCTCTTGTTGTTTGAACTCGGTAATGCCCGGTGCCAAATGCCAATCCATTTCGTTGATTTGCCCATCAATTTTAATACTTTGACTCATACGTTGCGATATATAGGCTGGCCTTTGGGTATCGGTAGCCTTTGCAGTAATGCAGAGGAAAAAGAAAGCGGCAAAGGGTATCAATCGCATGGCGCGAAAATACGGATAAAATCTATTCAGATTTGTAAAATTTATGCTTGATTAAACACAAAATAGATGTATTTTTACGCCAAATTCTAAAAAATGAACATTCACGAATATCAAGGAAAATCAATTTTAAAATCATTTGGCGTACGTATCCAAGAAGGTATTGTTGCTGAAACAGCCGAGCAAGCCGTTACTGCTGCACAAGAACTTCAAAAAACAACCGGAACTGGATGGTGGGTTGTGAAAGCACAAATTCATGCAGGTGGTAGAGGAAAAGGTGGTGGTGTAAAATTGGCTAAAACCCTTGACGATGTGAAAGAAAAAGCAAGCCAGATTATTGGCATGCAGTTAATTACTCCTCAAACAGGCGCAGAAGGTAAAAAAGTAAATAAAGTGTTGATCGCTGAAGATGTATATTATCCTGGCGAATCTGAAACAAAAGAGTTTTACATGAGCGTTTTATTAAATAGGGCAAGCGGCAGAAACATTATTATGTATTCTACCGAAGGTGGAATGGATATTGAAGAAGTAGCAGAACACACGCCTCATTTAATTTTCAAAGAAGAAATTGATCCTAAAGTTGGTTTACAAGGTTTTCAAACTAGAAAAATTGCTTTCAATTTAGGTTTATCGGGCGATGCATTTAAAGAAATGACCAAGTTTGTGGCCGCGCTTTACAAAGCATATGAAGCAACCGATTCGGCTATGTTTGAAATCAATCCGGTTTTGAAAACTTCTGACAATAAAATTTTAGCCGTAGATGCTAAAGTTAATTTAGATGAAAACGCTTTATACCGTCATCCAGATTACTTAGCGATGCGTGATGAATTAGAAGAAGACCCTACCGAAGTGGAAGCTGGAAAATCTAATTTAAATTATGTGAAATTAGATGGTAATGTTGGCTGTATGGTGAATGGTGCTGGATTAGCAATGGCTACGATGGACATCATTAAATTATCTGGTGGTGATCCTGCAAACTTTTTAGATGTAGGTGGAACGGCTAATGCAACTACGGTAGAAGCTGGCTTTCAAATTATTTTAAAAGATCCAAATGTGAAAGCAATTTTAATTAATATTTTTGGTGGTATTGTAAGATGCGACCGTGTTGCGCAAGGGGTAATTGATGCTTACAAAAACATTGGAAATATTCCGGTGCCAATTATTGTGCGTTTACAAGGAACTAACGCAGAAGAAGCTAAAAAGTTAATTGACGAATCTGGTTTAAAAGTATTTTCTGCAATTGCATTACAAGATGCAGCAGACTTAGTTAAACAAGTATTATCAAAATAATATTCATAGCCTAAAATTTAAAAGCCAATTAGATTTTCTAATTGGCTTTTTTTATAGATATTTAAAGGTGCTTATAAAAATCTATCCCAACAATCCAAACGAAAAACAGCTAGCAGAAGTGGTAGCCTGTTTGCGTAATGGTGGAATCATTATCTATCCAACCGATACTGTTTATGGATTAGGCTGTGATATTTACCAAGCCAAGGCAATTGAAAAACTGTGTAAAATTCGAAACATCAATCCTGATAAAGCAAATCTATCTTTTATATGTGCAGATTTAAGCCATTTGTCGGATTTTGTGAAACCCATAGATAACGCGGTTTTTAGGGTATTGAAACATGCACTCCCCGGCCCTTTCACTTTTATTTTAAATGCAAATAATAAAGTACCGAAACTAATGCATTCGAATAAAAAAACGGTAGGCATCCGCGTACCCGATAACGATATAGCACGCTGCATTGTTAAATTATTAGGCAATCCAATTGTAAGCACCTCTATTCACGACGACGATGAAGTAGTGGAATACAGCACCGACCCCGAATTGATTTATGAAAAATATAAGGACCTAGTAGATATGGTAATTGATGGCGGTTATGGCGAATTACAAGCCTCTACCGTGGTTGATTATACAAGCGATGAGCCAATTATAATTCGCCAGGGCAAAGGCGATTTAGAAAGCTATTTATAAAATACATGGGAACCATTAAAAAAATATTTCAACCATTTACTTTATTCTTTCGTTCGAATAGTATCGGCGGAATTATTTTGCTTTTTTGTGTGGCAATTTCCATCAGCCTTGCGAATAGTAATTTGGGTGAAGCTTATGATCATTTTTTAATAACAAGCATTAGCATTTTCTCCACCCAATTAAATATTCATTTTTTAGTAAATGAAGTATTGATGTCGGTGTTTTTTTTATTGGTTGG
>CANNIS010000021.1 GCA_947505035.1 Sphingobacteriales bacterium | reverse complement strand
GCTTTAGTAGATACGATTCGTGCTAATTTCAAAGCCAATCAAATTATCATTAAAGATAGTAAAGAAGGTTCCGAATGGGCTTATGAAGAATAACCCCCAACACATGAAAAATTTTATTTATAGTTTAAGCATTGCCATTGTGCTTTTTTGGAATGCATGTAGTTCTGAAAAAACTAAAAAAATTGCGAGCGAAAGTGCCGTTGATAGTAGCCTAACTAAACCTGTTTTTTCTGAAGACAGTAGTTTTAAATTCATAGAAGCGCAATTAGCTTTTGGCACCAGAGTGCCAAATAGCAAAGGTCATAGCGCATGCGCAAATTATTTAACACAAACATTAAAAAAATATAAAGCCAGTGTGTTTGTGCAAGAAGGCAGCGTAACCGCATTCGATGGTAAAAAATTAAACATTAAAAATATCATTGCCTCTTATAATCCAAGCAATCCTAAACGCGTATTACTTTCTGCGCATTGGGACAGCAGACCCTTTGCCGATCAAGATAGCAAAGACCAAGACCAAGCTATTATGGGCGCCAACGATGGCGGCAGTGGTGTTGGGGTATTGTTAGAAATGGCCAGACTTTTTTCTATTGAAAATCCAAAAATTGGAGTCGATCTTATTTTATTTGATGCCGAAGATTATGGACAACCCGAAGGCAGTAAATATCCAAGCATGCAAGATTCGTATTGTTTAGGTTCGCAATATTGGTGTAAAAATCAACCAAGTAAAGGTTACCAACCTATGTATGGTATTTTATTAGATATGGTTGGCGGCGAAAATGTAGTTTTTCATCAAGACGAAATCTCTAGAACCTATGCTCCTGCTGCTGTTGAAAAGGTATGGAACGCTGCTGCAAAAGCAGGTTATTCGAGTAATTTCGAATATAAAAATAGTCCAGCTATTATAGACGATCATTATTATATCAATACCATTTTAAATATTCCAGTGGTTGATCTTATTCACCACGACGAAAGTAGCCTAACTGGATTTTGGACGCACTGGCACACGCACGAAGATAATATCAACAACATCAGTAAAAAATCTTTGAAAGCCGTTGGCCAAACTTTAGTAGAAGTTATTTATTCGGAAGAATAATTTTTAATTTTCGCTTGCTTCGTAATACACCTCCGACACAGGACTAAATAAATAAATGGCTCCCGTTACTATTTCTTTGCATTTAAATCTTTTACGCAGCAATGCTATTTTCTGAAACTCGCGGCCCGATTTCATTTTAAAAATTCCCCCCATAGGTACAGTCGATACAAATACGGTTTTAGAAACCGGATCAAACTCTTTCAATACTTTTAATAAATGAATATCGGTACAACTAGCGGCTGCGGGGTTGTTAATGTAGCGACGCAATGCCGTTTCGATGCGCTCCGGAAAAATTCCTTTGGCTATAAATGGATTCATTAATCTTTTATATTCTGTTTTCCATTCCTCGCCATGTGCTTTTACTTTATTGCGATAGGTATTCCAATTACTCAAATGTGCAAACTCATGAATTAAAGTAATCAGAAAAGCATATGAATTTAAATCTACATTGATAGAAATGCGATGCCCTCTGCCTGCGTGAGGGTGGCGGTAATCGCCTAAAACAGATTGACGCGGTTTGCTGATGGTTAGTTCCACTTGAAAATGATCAATCCACTTAGACATGGTGATGGCCACTTCTGCTGGTAAATATTTTTTTAGCAATTCGGCATTTTTTTCAGACATGCGTTGATCAAAAAAATCAGACTAAGATAAAAATTGATATACAGCAAATGCAGCTAAATAAGCAAATGCAGTCATAGTGAAAAGCTGTATAAGTGGCCATTTGATGCCATTGGTTTCGCGATAAACAACCGCAAAGGTGCTCATACATTGCATCGCAAAAGCATAAAATATCATGAGCGACATGACGGTTGCAAAAGTAAATGTGAGTTCACCTGTTTCCGGATTTCTTGCTTCTAACATTTTTTCGCGTACAGTGTCTAAATGTTCGCCGTCGCCTTGCACACTATATATAGTAGACATGGTGCCCACAAAAACTTCGCGTGCGGCAAAAGAGGTTACCAATGCAATACCAATTTTCCAATCATAACCTAAAGGTTTAATGGCTGGTTCAATAAATTTTCCAAGCAAACCAGCATAAGAAGCTTCTAATTTTTCTGCTTTCTTTTTGCTTTCCAAAGTCGAAATATTTAATTCAATAGTGGTGTTCTCGGATGACATTTTTGCGTATTTTGTTTCAATGGCATCGAAATCTTTGCTAGGACCAAAGGTGGCTAAAACCCATAGTATAATAGAGACTGCGAGAATTACTTTTCCAGCTTCCATTACAAATGTTCTGGCTTTATTAAAAATAGTGATACCCACATTCGACCAGCGTGGCATTCTGTAAACTGGCAATTCCATTAAGAAATAACTTTTACTTTTTGTTTTGATAAACAATTTAAGTAGCCAACCTGCCAGCAATGCCGAAACAAAGCCAAGCAAATACATGGCCATTAAAATAAGCCCTTGCAAACTCAAAAATCCAAAAACAAATTTATTGGGAACTACTAAAGAAATCAATAAAGTATACACAGGCAAGCGCGCCGAGCAACTCATAAATGGTGTCACAAAAATAGTAATCAATCGGTCTTTCCAATTTTCGATACTGCGTGCCGACATAATTGCAGGCACCGCACAAGCAATACCCGAAATTAATGGTACAACGGATTTACCATTGAGGCCAAAATTTTTCATCAAGCGATCCATCATAAAGGTAACGCGGGCCATGTAGCCAGTATCTTCTAAAATGGCAATGAATAAAAACAGCACGGCTATTTGAGGCAAGAATATCAATACCCCGCTCATACCTGGCAATATGCCCCCAATAATTAAATTGGTAAGAATTCCTGCGGGTAAAATAGCCGTTAAATAATTTTCAATGCCAATAAAAGCATTTTCAATTACATTCATTGGGTATTGCGACCAATTAAAAATAGATTGAAACACGCCAAATAAAATCACAAAGAAAATAAGTAAACCAAAAATACGATGCGTCAATATTGCATCTAAGGTGTTACTTCTGGTTTCTTCGAGTGCAGGTTTATTTTTTCGAACGGTATCGCTTAAAATTTCGTTAATATAATTATAGCGATCAATGGTTTCTGCTACTTGTGTTTTGTTCGCATTAAAATTATGTTTTATGCCAATGGCCTCAATGGCATCTTTTTTTTCTTGCGTTAAATTATGGAGCTCGTGGTAATGATGCGCTAATTCAAAAGCTGCATAATCATTATTGATATGAAAATAATTTTTTATTTCGTCAATCACTTCGGGTGCATAACCGTGAATATGGATGGTGCTGCTTGGTAATGTTGGATGTTCGAATTGCTGTACAATGGCATCTTTTAAAGCTGGTATGCCCTGAAAGTCTCGTGCAGTAACAGCTACAACCGGCACTCCTAATTTTTCTGCTAGCAATGTTACATTAATTTCGATGCCCGATTGCTGGGCAACATCCATCATATTTAAAGCTAACACTACGGGTAACTGTAAATCTATTAATTGCGTGAGCAACAATAAATTTCTTTTTAAGTTAGTGGCATCTACCACCACCACCACTACATTTGGATAGTCTGGATTTTTAGTCGAATTTAAAATCTCTAAAGCAATATGTTCATCAGCCGAGCGCGGATACAAACTGTAGGTGCCTGGTAAATCAATTAAGGAAGCGGTAAGATTTTCGTTTAATTCGAGTTTACCGGTTTTGCGCTCCACAGTAACACCCGAAAAATTACCAATTTTTTGGTTGAGTCCGGTAAGTGCATTAAAGAGTGTCGACTTACCTGTATTTGGATTGCCAATTAAGGCAACATTAAATTGCTTATTCAATGGTTATCTAACTAAAATAGTAGCTGCTTCTTTTTTTCGGAGGCTTAATTTATAGCCCGAAACTTTTATAGCAATTGGGTCTCCGAGTGGCGCAATGTTTGAAATTTCTATAGACTCGCCAGGCAAACAGCCCATTTCTAATAATAGAATAGAGGTTTCTTCGTCTGTAAATGAATCGATAGTGGCAACGGTCCCAATTTCAATATCCGTCAATTTCCTGAGTTCCATATCCCAAATTTAATGATGCAATTTATCGCTTATTTATAATAATTCCAAATAAAAAAAATTGGCAATAACTTGATATTCAATTATTTAAAATAAAATTTAAGCTAAGCTTAAGATTGATTAGTAAAAACCGTCGTTTTTGCTTGGGTTTTAGAAAAGGTAGGGCAATTGCATTTTGATTTGCAAGCACCAAATAAAGTAGAGATCAATACCCCTACTAACAAAAGGGTGATTTTAATTTTCTTGGTTTCCATATTTAAAGATAAGCTTTTCTGCTATAGTTTTAAAAAAAACAAAAGCCAATAAAACACCCAAGATGTTGGCTATTTGATCTTCCCATTCGGCAAAGCGATAAGTGAAAAAATATTTCTGCGATAATTCGATGATGCCACCCCAAACAAAAGCAAATACAAAAACTATTTTGTAGGTATTTTTTTTAAGTACTGGATAAGCCGATTGCATTTTAAATCCAAACAATAATAAATTGCTGAGCGTAAAATAAAAAATGAAATGTACTAGTTTATCTGCACCTTCAAATTGTAACAAACTAATCTCGGGGAGTTCTTGAGGACGCTTGTCGCAAAGATAAGATAGGATGGCAAGCCATCCTATCCAAAATATATTAAACCTCCAAAAGCGCTTAGGCGCCGATGATTGATTGGTATGCATCTGCGTTTAACAATGCAGTTAATTCTGCAGCATCTTTAATAGCAATTTTTACCATCCAACCTTCGCCGTATGGATCGCTGTTTACTAACTCAGGATTGGTATCTAATGCTTTGTTGAATTCCAATACTTCTGCAGTAATTGGCATGAATAAATCAGAAACAGTTTTTACTGCTTCTACAGTTCCAAAAACTTCTTCTTTAGCAATTGTTTTACCAATGGTATTGATGTCAACATAAACGATGTCACCTAATTCGCGTTGCGCAAATTCGGTAATACCCACAGTGGCAACATCGCCTTCAATGCGAACCCATTCGTGGTCTTTGGTGTACTTTAATTCGGTAGGAAAGTTCATTGTGTTTTAATTTTTACCAAAGGTACAATTTTTTGGTAAAAAAGCTATGCCCCAATGTTAATTCGGATACTAAAACCAAGGCTCGTAATGGCCGTTGGGAAGGAGGTCGAAATAAATGGTTTGGTTACTAAACGATCGTAAAATAGCCTTACTTGGAAACGCTGATTCAATACATATTCGACCGAAGGTTTAATGCTGATTACCCTCGAACCAGAAATTACTTCTGATATTTTTTGGTCTAAGCGATGCACCACCCCTCTATTGTATCGAATACTAATATCACATTTCACATTCAAATCATTTTTCAAAACCGTTTGCGAATTACCAATAGCAAATGGAATTTTTAAATTATTGGCAATGTAGCCAAAGCCAATATTATATTCTTGTGTATTTAATTGTTCTAAGCGCGTGTTGGCAAAACTCACCCCAATATTTCTGCCTTGTTTATAATCGACATTAAAAGTCATGCTGTTTTTCATGGTCATGTCTATTCCAATTACCGGCGAAAATTGTTCGGTTAAAGTAATTTGTTGAATCTCGTATTCTGGTACAAAATTATTAGTCGATGCATAACGAATGGCTTGCGTAGTCGGTTTGTTAAAGGCATTCACATTATAGGTAGAATTGTAGCCATGCGTCATCACAAAATTCGAGAAATATTCTGCAACAATTGGAATGCGTATCAAGCCGCTGTAATTCACTCTCCAATTGGGTTTTGGAATTTTTGGGAAAGGAGATAAACTATAATTACTTGCATTTTTTCCAGCATATGCCGATAAGAAAGCTGGAATAATTACTTGTTGCGAATATTTTCCAAATCCATCGTAAAAACCTGTAGAATCAATTGTTGTAATGCCTTTTTCGTTGGCTAATCTTTGCGAAATAATAAATCGATTGCTTTCAAAAGTATTAAAGAAAGTAGAAGCGCCATCGGAAGTTAATTTTTCGAAAGCAGAATTAAATGCCATAAATGACATGGTAAAATTACCTGTTTCGGTTGGTGCAAAAGATTGAAAAGTTCCAAATGTCGGGCTCAAAGGATCGCTATTGTATTTAAAAAATTCTGCATAATTAAAACCCATCGAACGCTGTGCCGTAACATCTATACGCATATCGGGCATTGGCTCAATCGAAGCACGCAAACTCATTTCGGTTCTGTCGGTATGTGCATAGCGATTAGTGATAGAGTCGTAGGTAGTAATCCAACCATTCCGAGCTGCTGCAAAACGAATATCTTGTTGGCCTCCTAAAATAAAATTGTAACCAGGTGCGTTGTTATTCGCATTACTCATACCTAAATAATCGGTTCCTGGAATATAACCCGGTAATACTTGTCCGCTAGTTTGACGGTAAGTAATGCCGACATTACGCAACATAATTAAAGTACGCGCCAATACTTTGAACACATTTAATTGACTGGCTGCCGCGGCAATACTATCTTGTTTGGCCTTTTCTTTGTCTTTCGCCTTAACAATTTTTAATTTTTCGAGCGGGTCGTTTGCATTTTTCTTCGCAATTGGTTTTGATCTACTAGGCGAAATTAAAGGCTTTAAATAATTTGATTTCCCATATAAACCCAACAAATTAAATTGCGGATTCACTTGTAAGCTTCTAGAATTAGAAATAATATTTTCGAATTGCAAACTTGCAAGCGAAGCTGCCCTCCACTCGTAACGGCCATTGTAGCTGGTGCTCAAGGTTACCCAATCGAGCATTGGTAATTTATTAATTGGCACTAGATACGTAGCAGTAGTTGTTTGTGCAAACGAAGTATTTCTTCCTAAGGATCGTAAATTAAACAGCAAAGAATCTTTTTTATCTTTGGTATCTATTCTACCCATTGGTTCGTCTACGGTGGCTAAATTTGTTGCTGCATAATCAAACTTCAACGATTTTGTTAATTCGTAACGCATCCCATATACCCTCGAAATTCTAAAATCTTTATTAAAGGTTGGCATAATCCCAATCATATTGGTATTGATGTTACGCACTTTGTTTTCGGTATAATTTCTATCTACATCTACTCTAAAATCAATCGAGGTGGGCGAATAATTAAAATTAAAATCTTTGATTAATTTCAAAGCAGACCATTTAATTAATTTATCGAAAGGTTTTACATTCACCGGATTGTTGGAAAAATTATATCCTATAGCGGCTTTGTAAGTTTTCTGAATATCGTATTCGGTATTGAAACTTCTTTTAAATTGATCGGTATAGGCATAGGTAAAATTGAAATTCTCAATATCATAAATGCGTGGGTCGCGATCTTGCTTAACGCGTTCTTTTTTCACATTCGTAAAATTAATACTCTTACGACGGGTATAATCTTCGGTAATCGCGCGAATAGAGTCTTGGTCTTTTTTTGATAAATCACTCAATACATTTTTCAATAAAATATCGGGGTTACCTGGCGAAAATTGTGGTGTACTAATCGCTTGCGAATAACTTACATACATCGGCACTTTAATACCTGTTGAAGCTGGAAAAAATTTACCCAATTCGATATTCGTTGCCACATCCATTTGCACATCGTTAGAACGATTTCGTTCCGAAACTTTTTTATCGACCGAACCAAAACCATACGTGCTTTTACTACCCGAAAGTGTTACATTGGCTAAATCTGCTAGTTGCGCATTTACCCGCCCAATTGCAGCCCAGCCGCCAGCTTCATCAAAATCGGTTAAGCGCAATTCGTTGAACCAAACTTGTACGCATTTAGGATCTTCTGGTGTATTCGAAATATTTCTAACACCCACTACAATGGAACGCACATTTCCTAAATCCGGATTTCCTTTTATCCAAACTTTATTTTTTCCATCTTGATACACAAAGTCGATACCAACAGGCAGCTTCGCATTGTTACGCAATTGTTTTGCCAATTGTAAAACTGCAAATGGAATTTGTAATTTATTATAATCGGGCCAAATTTCTGCTGGTAATTTTTGACCTGGCAAAGTAACTTTTAAAGGAATTTCGTATTCGTAATAGTTGTCTGAATAATCTAAACCAAAACGAACAAAGGCAGCCATTTCGTCGTTGCGCACATTATCGCCTTCGGCATGCACAAACATTTCGACCCGCTTATACGATCTAAAATCGTAACTGCTAATTTTATAAGCCATGGCTTGGTCATCTTTTTTAAAGTTACAAGCATTCAATACCATGGCTTGCTCATTAATTCTTGATGTTCCCCTAATATCTTGTAAGTTCTGCTCCTGTTGAATGCCAGGCGGCAATACATATGGAATAGGTATGCGATTTCCGTTTTCTTCTATGTTGATGGTTGATAAATCAACAATGGCCGTAGACTTGGCGTTGGTTCCTTCGCCGGGTCTGATCGATGGATCTAATTTACGCCACTCGCCTCGCACCAATTGTAATCTTGCAAAACGAAGGGTTGCGGTATCGGACCAATTAGTCATAAAAGTTCTGATGAAACGAATGGCACGGAAATCTTGAATTTCACCCACGCGCTTTTCATATTTCGCAATTGGAATTCTGAATTGATACCAAGTTACATTTTCGGTTCTACCGTTTGGTAATTTTTTGGCCGCTACAATTTTATCGGTGATGAAAGAATTTTCGTCAGGGTTTTGTAATTCCGATGGCGATAAATGCACGCGGTATTGAAAATATTCATCTCGATCACTTTGCGCATTGTCTCTGTTAATATCTTCCGTATCTGGATTTGGTGTAGAAGCCGTATTGGCAATCCCAGTCTTAGCGGTCGATTGCGACTCGGTCGGCGAATTACCTTCGGGTGCATTGTATAATTTATAGCGGTCTTTGATGCTCGTTTTTTCGGCATCTAAATCGGAACCTCTATAATAGTGATAATCATCTGCTGCTGGATCGGCCAGCGCTTGCAAATAAGCAGGCGAATTGCTTCCAAATTTATTCGCTAGCGCATCTAAATAATTTGTTTTGAAAAAAGTAGCTTCTTCCGCATTATTCAAACCATCTAAACCTACATCTTGGTATTGTCTAGCCGAAACTTCGTTATCAAATGCAGTTGTTAAAGGAGGAATTACGCCAACTCTTCCCCATAAAGTAGAATCGTATCGCGCCGCATTACCATCTTTCGGTAAAGCATTTTCGATAGCTTGACTTCCATCTTTTAAAATATCTTCCGAAATATTTCCAAGGTTGAAATACAAATCGCCGCCCGAAGATCCTGCATTATAAATAAATGGATCCATCATCCAAAACTCAATAAATTCAACGTTTAGCGCTTCAAAATCGTTGGATTCTAATTTACGCATAATACCACCCCAAGAGGCAGTAGGATTTTTAAAAGTTCCATCATCGTTTAAGCGATCGACCGAAAAATTATATGGGCCTCTTTCTTTTGGATAAAAAGTTAAATCAAGTGTCGATAAAATTGTTGGCGTTCCGGTTGGAGTTTGCTTATTCGGAAAAACTTCTTGTTCGGTAACTTCGCGCGTATAATGATTTGATAATTGTGTTTTGTCTGTTCTAATATGCGCAGGCGTAAGTGTATTGGTTCTACTAAAAAATAAATTATCTATTTGATAATGCGATAACCTTGCGCGATTGTAACCATAACTTAAATCGTTAAATAATTTTGATTCTGGAAACATCACGGGTGTACTAGACATGCTCCAAGAGTTTGCCATACGCAAATCGATAGTTGATCGCGTGCCTTCGAAGTCGTCTATGTAAGATGTTCCAGTGCTGTTACCACCAGTGTTTAATGCAGCTGCGTGCCCAGGATCGAGCATGGCGTATTCTCCAGAGATAGTAACCGACGAAGGCGCTTTGGTATCAATGAATGGTAATTTATCGACCAATTTAGTTAACAAACGCGAATCGCTTCGGTAATTAAAATCGAAGCCATACATATTATTCGCACTGGGTTCGTCGCCGATATTTACTTTTGCAGTTAAAGGGCGTTCTGCTAAGCGAACCAAAGTTCCACCTAAAGTTAATTTCTCATCAAATTTATAATCGAAGCGCGAAGCAAAATACGAACGCGATTGAATTCCAAACAAAGTGGAACTTTCTAAATCTACCGTAATGGCCTGTCCCGAACTTAATATACCTTGGTTAGTAATTTTTACCCGACCAATATTATAATCTACTTGGTAATCGCTGCCTTCTACTAATAATTGCGTACCCGCTTTTACTACAACCGATCCTTGCGGAATATTAATGGCATTCAAAGAAAATTCTGAATTGCTTAAAGATTGAAAGGAGCCTTGAATAGTAAATTTATTTTTGCGCGGAAATTGTTGTGCCCTAAATTTGGTGGAGTCGTATAACTCCGTAAATGCAGTATTTGCAGCCAAAGTTAAATCGCCATCTGCCGCAATTTTATCGTATAAATATTTTCCAAAAGGTTCAATTTTAGGAAAAATAATTCGACCATTAGCTGCGCTAAACGTTATGCCTTCTACAAAGTCAAACACGCCATCGGGTGTGGGAGTTTGTTTTACATCTAATTTATCTAAACCCATTACCTGAATAAGTGGCAAGTTTTTAATTGATGCCGGACCGTTTGGTAAAAAATTAATATTGTTTGATGTTTTTTCGTCGAGGTATAAAATATTTAATTTAAATTCTTGGGCATTTACTTGAAAAGCATTCAAAGAATAAATATTTTTCATCATCAAATCCCATGTTGGCAAACTGGTTTTTAAAGAAACATTTTTTAATAGTTTTGTTACCAAAACAGTTGCCGGATTGGTTTCTTGTCTTTCGTTGGCAAACTCTCCAACCGTAAATTCTTTTCCATTTACGGTATAACGATAAGCAACCGATAAAACTTCATCTGTATTTAAAGGCGCGTTCAAAGAAATATATCCTAATTGCGAATTGAAAGAAAATTCTCGATCGGTTAATTTTCTTGCCCTTATTTTAGCATAGTTATCTGGGCCACCTTTGTCATTAAAATAAGTATTGATGGTATTGTCTAAAACCGTTCTAACCGATGGAGGTAACAAATCTAGGAGGTTATTGGAAGGCGTTGCACCACTAACACTACTGGAGTTTGGATAAGGATCGTTGCTGATAATAAAACTGGGGTCGTTGGTAAATATGCGTTGGTTTTCACCTAAATCGATGAGCGCTAATACATCGCGGGTGTCGTCTAGGCCATTGCGCGATCGGTCGGTCACCCATACTTCTACCCTAGAAATTAAAACATTCGATTTTACAATGGGTGGACTCTCTAAAGCTTTATCGTAATTATCTCTAAAATATTGCGCCAAGAAAAAATGTTTATTGGCTTCGTAATTATCCGCTAAAAATTTGAATTCTGTTTTTTGCGCACCATTGGTAATTTTAATTTGTTTCTTTTCCGATTTCTGTTGCGAGAATACACTCGTTACCGTTAGCTTACCAAATTGCAATTGTGTTTTTACCCCAAACAAACTCTGGCTACCACTAATTAAACTACTGGTTAAAGGCAAAGAAACATTTCCTAATTCTATTTTCTTGATAATCTCGTCTTCGTAACCGGTGTACTCTAATTTCGTTTGATTTTCGAAATCAAAAGTTGCTTCAGTATTATAATTAATCGAAGTTTTTAATTTATCTCCAATATTACCTGTTACATTTAATTGTATTTTTTGGTCGAAATCAAATTGCGTGGTACTGCGCTGTCTTTCGCTTAATAAAGGATTATCGTTTCTGTTAAATCGACCCGAAAAGATTAATTCTGCTGTACCTTGCGGGCGAATGTCTACTTTACTTCCCCCAAATATTCGATCGAACACTTGGTTATTGATATATAATTTTGGGGTCACACTATTGCCACTCACCAAGGTGTTTTCGGAAGCGCGTAATTTCCAATAATCTAATTTACTTTTTTGCGCTTCTTGTTTTTGGTATTCTTCGAAAGTTAAATAAGTGGGTGCTTTGTAAAATTTACCACCAATACTTTCGGTAATGGTGTACATTTTGGTATTCGGATCGTAAACTACATTACGCTCTAAGTTGGGTGGATCTTTTAAATCAATTTTCTTTTTGGTGGGTGTTAAAGTGGCGGCAGGAATTACCGCAGAGGAATCTAACAAATCAACATCAATGGTATAGGCAAATACATTTGCATCTGCTGCCGATGAAACAGCGAATGCAACTGAAATTGTAATAACTATACCGACCACCCAACGCAAAATACGCGGAATGTGTTGTTGATTTTTCAAATTAATGTTTGCTGATGATACCTCGGCGCTGCTATAAACTTTTTAATGCCGCTTTAATAATTAGTTCAACCGAAATAGTGCCTTCTGCAGTTCTCATCACTGTATCAATTGCTTTATCGGCCGCATTTTTATTAAAGCCTAACATAACCAATGCAGATAACGCTTCATCTCTCGATGTATTGTTAATTGGAGCGGATAAAAGTGTGCTAGGACCCTCTTTTTTCAACTTATCTTGTAATTCTAAGATTAATCTTTGGGCAGATTTAGGACCAATTCCCTTAATTCGTTGAACCAGAGGCACATCGCCTTTAATAATGGCTTCCTGAATTTCTAATGGAGAAATAGAGGAAAGCATCATTCGGGCGGTGTTTGGACCTATTCCGGCTACCGAAATGAGGTGCGTAAACAACCTTCTTTCGGTAGCCTCGTAAAATCCATAGAGTGTATGCGCATCTTCGCGCACATTGAGGTAAGTGTGTAATTTTAGATTTTCTTCCGAGCCTATTTGCGAATAGGTATGCAAAGAAATATTGATAAAGTAGCCCAGGCCCCCTGCTTCAATCACTACCTCTGTTGGGCTTTTACTAATTAGTTTTCCGTTGATATGATAAATCATTATTTACGCAGATTAATTGTTTTAGCAATAATTTTTGCTCTAAAACTTCTGGTTTTAGCAGCTACTTTTTGCAAACCACTTTCTTCTTTAGATTGTGCGTCTACTACTGCAATGGTTACCATGTTTACAATTTCTCTTACAGAAGATCCTAATTGTAAAATGTGTACCGGTTTTTTCATACCAATTAAAATTGGACCCACGGCTTCGGCACCACCAATTTCTTGTAAAATTTTATAGGCTGCATTTCCAGCATCTAAATTTGGAAAAATTAAAGTATTGGCCGCTGCTCCATTTAAAGTAGAGAAAGGGAAGTTATCTTTTAATAAATCTGGATTCAAAGCAAAGTTCGCTTGCATCTCACCATCTACAATTAATTCGGGATATTGTTGGTGTAAAATTTCTACCGCCTTGCGCACCTTCATTGGGTTAGGTGTTTCGGAGTTTCCAAAATTAGAATAAGACAACATGGCAATGCGTGGACTGATGTTAAACTTACTCACCGATTTAGCTACCAGCTTAGTAATCTCTACCAATTCCTCTACATTAGGATCAATATTTACGGTGGTATCGGCTAAAAATATAGGTCCTTGTTTGGTTAACATCAAATACATTCCCGCTACTTTACTGGTGTCGGCTTCGGTACCAATAATTTGTAACGCCGGACGAATGGTGAGTGGATAATTTTTTGTTAATCCTGAAATTAAAGCATCGGCATCTCCATGGTCTAACATCATGGCGCCAAAATGATTTCTATCGCGCATCGCTTTTTTAGCTTCGTATTCGGTTACCCCTCTGCGTTTTCTTTTCTCGAAAAACAAAGCTGCGAAATCTGCTACCATTTTATCTTCTACCCGCGGATCAATAATTTGTACATCGTTTAATTCTAATTGATGTTCTGCTATTAGCGCATGAATTTTTTCTATATCTCCTAATAAAATTGGAATGGCAAGGCCTTCTTCTTTTACTATTTGTGCCGCTTTTAAAATTTTATAATTGTCGGCTTCTGCAAATACTACTCGTTTAGGATCGCTTTTTGCTTTTACCGTTAAGGCGCGCATCAGTTTATCGTCTAAGCCTAATCGTTTGTTTAATTCGTCTTTGTAAGCTTCCCAATCTTTTATTTTATGACGCGCCACGCCCGAATCAATGGCTGCTTTTGCTACCGCCGGTGCCACATGGCTAATCAATCTAAAGTCTAAGGGTTTTGGAATAATATAATCTTTTCCGAAGGTGATATTTTTTTGATTGTATGCTAAGTTAACCGCTTCGGGTACTGGTAATTTTGCTAAATCGGCAATGGCTTTTACTGCCGCAATTTTCATTTCTTCGTTGATGGCTGTGGCGCGCACATCGAGTGCTCCTCTAAAAATATAAGGGAAGCCGAGCACATTGTTTACTTGATTTGGATAATCCGAACGACCCGTAGCCATGATTAAATCTTTACGCGTATTAATCGCTAAGTTGTATTCAATTTCTGGATCGGGATTGGCCATCGCAAACACGATTGGATTTTTCGCCATCGATTTTAACATCGCTGGGGTAAGTGTATTAGCAGAAGATAAACCAATTACTACATCGGCATCTTTCATTGCATCTTCTAATGTATGTAAATTTCTTTTGGTCGCAAAATGTCTTTTGGTTTCGTCCATGTGATTTTTACGATCGGCACGAATCACGCCCTCTCTATCAATCATCACAATGTTCTCGAGCTTTGCACCCATCGAAACGTATAACTTAGAGCAGGATATAGCTGCAGCGCCTGCACCAATCACTACCAATTTTATTTTATCAATTTTTTTCTTTTGAATTTCTAGGGCATTGAGTAAAGCTGCTGCAGAAATAATGGCAGTACCATGTTGGTCATCGTGCATTACCGGAATACTCAATTCGGCTTTTAACCTTCTTTCAATTTCAAAACATTCTGGTGCTTTGATATCTTCTAAATTCACGCCACCAAAAGTAGGCTCCATTGCTTTTACCGTGCGCACAAATTCATCTACGTCGGTTACATTTAATTCAATATCAAAAACATCTATGTCTGCAAAAATTTTGAAGAGTACACCCTTTCCTTCCATCACTGGCTTCGATGCTTCGGCGCCAATATTTCCTAAACCCAAAACCGCAGTACCATTACTAATAACAGCTACTAAATTTCCTTTAGAGGTATATTTGTAAACATCTTCAATATTGTCTGCAATAGCCAAACATGGTTCTGCTACACCAGGAGAATAAGCAAGCGATAAATCTCTTTGAGAATTGGTGGCTTTGGTTGGAACTACTTCTATTTTTCCAGGACGCCCTTGTGAATGATAATCTAAGGCGTCTTGTTGTTTGCGTGTCGTTTTTTTCATCTTCGCTTTTCTTTCATGCTAAACCGAATAGCAATTATAAGGCATTCGGGCAATTAGGCTTTTTTAATCACTTTTAAAATCATGCCGGCTTTCAAAGATTCGTTGCTTTTTAAATTATTTAAAGCCCTTAATTTTTCAATCGTCATGCCTTCAAATCTTTTGGCTATAGCCCAAAGTGTATCACCAACTTCTACCTTGTATAAAACTAATTTTTCTTCTTCGTTTCTGCTTGGCACTTTAGCCGTAACTTCTGTTTCACTGGTATTTACTTCTGATTTTTTTAGTACTGCTTTTTGTACAAAAGTTTGAATAGTTATTTTTTGACCCACATTAATTCTAGCAGATTTAAGGTCATTCCACTTTTTAATATCAGCTAAACTCACATCGTATTTTGCTGCAATGTTTCCTAAATTATCGCCAGCTTTTACCGTATGCGTTTTGTTTTTCTTTACTGTTACTATTTGCGTTTCTTCGATTTGAACTGGATTAGCAGCTGGTTCTTCGACACTCGCAATAGCTTGTTTTTGCTCAGTTACAGCGCTTTCTTTAACTTTGTTAATTTTATTTTTTGCAATTAACTGTATAGGAGTAGTAGATGGAACTGCTTTAATTTCTCGTTTAATTCTTAAACGCTGCCCAACGGCTAAACTATTGCGTCTAATTTTATTCCACTTTTTAATTTCCGAAATACTCACATCGTATTTGTTCGATAATCTACTCAGCGTTTCACCTTTGCGTACCACATGTGTTTTATAAACTGTACGCGCATTGGCTAATGGATCGGTGTTTAAAACAAACATCGATTCTGCATTTAATCTATTAGGGAAAGCGCGGTAAAGCGAATCTTTATTTAAACTTAAAATATCTTTTCGAGTTGCTGGAACTTTAATCGTATAAGATTCGTTATAAGCGGGTACAAAATCTTTTTTGAAAATCGGATTCAGTACTTTTAATTCTTCAGCAGAAATACCACATAATTTAACAATGTCTTTGAAAGCCACTGGTTGCGAGAGTTGCACCGTGTCGGTCATAAAACTAAAGTTGGGGTAGGTGGGATAAATATTATGCACTTCGGCACAATTCATAATATAAGTTGCTGCAATATATGCGGGCACATAACCGCGCGTTTCGGCTGGCAAGTAATTTCTGATGGCCCAAAAAGTTTTACCACCTCCACTTTTTCTAATGGCTCTGTTTACATTTCCTGGCCCACAGTTATAAGCTGCAATTACCAATAACCAATCGCCGTAACGTTTGTACATATCTACAAAATACTTAGCGGCTGCATGGGTTGCTTTTAAAGGATCACGGCGCTCATCTATGTGAGAAGTAATTTTTAAATTATACATTTTACCAGTGGTAAACATAAATTGCCACATGCCTGTTGCTCCTACTGGCGAAACTGCGTAAGGATTTAAAGCCGATTCTACAATGGCTAAATATTTAAACTCGGTTGGAATATTGTATTCTTTAAATACGCGCTCCACCATCGGAAAATAAAATTCTGATAAACCCAACATGCGCTCTACTTGCTCGCGACGACGAAAAGCATATAAGTTAATATAACCTTGCACATGCTCGTTGTAATCGAGAGGAATCTCTTTGGTTAAGGAGTCTAGTCTTTTTTGATAAACCGCTAATTCAAATTTGGGAGCCACATTTAATTGCGATAAATCGACTTCTGGAATTACAAAAGAGGTATCGTCTGAGGCAATACTTGGACTCAGCGAAAGCGCATTTAAGTTACGCGCATTTACATTAACCGAAAGGCTAAAAAATAAACACACTAAGGCAATACGGTATATTCTTAAATTCATTCTTGCGCTGTCTGGTTAATTTTTTTGAAACAGCCATTTCGCTGCCAAAGCTGCTAATTTACAGTTTTTAAACTAAAATGGACCGATTTTAGTGGTTTTGGGTTAAATATTGCGCAAAATCGAGCAATTCTTGCTCTCCAAAGCGTTTTCCAATTACTTGAATACCAATAGATAAGCCATTAGAATGCGTGGTTTCGGGTACCGAAATAGCAGGTAAGCCAGCCAATGGCGCTTGCACCGTAAAAATGTCGGCTAAGTACATTTGTACTGGATCGCTTGTCTTTTCGCCTATTTTAAAAGCGGTAGTTGGCGTAGTTGGGAGAATTATTAAATCGTAATTCGATAAAATTTCGTTTGATTTTTCTTGAATGATGCGACGCACTTTTTGTGCTTTGGCATAATAAGCATCGTAATATCCTGCGCTCAATACAAAAGTACCTAACATAATTCGGCGCTTTACTTCTTCGCCAAAACCTTCGGAACGCGAAAGTTTATAAGTAGATTCTAGATCGGTTGCGTTAGGGCTGCGGTAACCAAAATGTACGCCATCGTATCTCGATAAATTCGAAGAAGCTTCGGCGGTGGTTAATACATAATAAGTAGGAACGGCATATTTTAAATAAGGAAAACTCACCGGCTCCACCGTATAACCGTCTGCCTGCAGGGCTTTCACGCGATTATACATGGCCGCTTTTATTTCTGGATCGATGCCTTCGGTTTCAATAGTTTCAGTAATGTAGGCAATGCGCATATTTTTTTTCGGCGCTTGCAAATTAGAAAAACTGGTAACCGCTTTAGAAGAAAGCGTAGCATCAAATTCATCTTTACCTGCAATCACTTCTAAAATTAAAGCCGCATCTTTTACATTTTTAGTAACAGGGCCTACTTGATCAAAAGAAGAAGCGTAGGCAATAATACCATAACGCGAAACCCTTCCGTAGGTTGGCTTTAAGCCCACCAAGCCGCAAAATGCAGCTGGCTGACGAATAGAGCCGCCTGTGTCTGTTCCTAATGAAGCTAAACACATATCGGCTTGCACTGATACCGCCGAACCACCAGAAGAACCACCCGGTACTAAAGAATTATCTGCAAAGTTTAATACATTTCCATAATGAGAAGTTTCATTCGAAGCACCCATCGCAAATTCATCACAATTCACATGTCCAATTATAATGGCATCTTCTGCTAAAATTCTTTCTACTACGGTCGAAGAATAAATAGAGGTAAATCCTTTTAAAATTTTGGAAGAAGCCGAAACAGGATGGTCTTTGTAACAGATCATGTCTTTGATGCTAATCACCATGCCCGCCAATTTACCGGCTGTACCGGCTTTCAGCTTGGCGTCGATTGCTTCGGCGCGTTGAATAGCTTCGTCGGCATAAACATGCAAAAACACATTGAGGTGTTGATAGGTTTCAATTCTTTGAAGATAGTAATTGACCAAAGCAACCAAGGTTGTTTTGGAAGACAATAAGTCTGCGCGTACCTCTTCTAAGGAATGATAAGTTCTCAATGTATTGGAAAAATTAGGAAGAAAATTAAACTAGTTTTGGTCTTTTTTATCTTTCATGCTGTCTTCGATGTCATTTTTAACACCATTCGAAGCATCTTTAAATTCTCTGATTCCTCTTCCCATACCACGCATCAATTCAGGAATTTTTTTACCACCAAATAATAAAAGTGCAAGCACTACAATCAAGATCACTTCTTGACCGCCTAGGTTAAATAATAATAAAGTTGATGAATTCATTTTGTTCAATTTAGACCCAAAAATAACAAAAAAAAAGAAGAAAACAGGGCTTTTTTAGCTTAATTAGACTTCGGCACTAACCAATCTTTAGGATTCAATTTTTGCATACCTTTCCAAATTTGAAGCTCCACGGTTGTTAATTCGTCTTCGGTATTGGCTTGTCCAATATTTTGTTTGGTGCTTACTTTTTGTCCGTTTTTAACCGATACCGATTTTAAATTAGCATACACCGAAACATATTCTCCATGTCTAATTAATACCGCGTTTAATCCACCTGGAATTTGAATCACACCCGAAACTGTTCCATTAAAAACTGCACGCACCGATGCGGCTCCATTTGTTTTAATATCGATACCATTATTTTGTACCATTACGCCTTTAATTTCTGGATGCTCGTGGGTGCCAAAAAATTCTACAATATTTCCTTTTTCTACTGGCCAAGGCAGGCGACCTTTGTTGGCCATAAAATTCTCCGATAGCTTTAATGCTTCGGGCGTAAGTGTTAAATTACTCGATGCGGTTTTGCTGCTTGTTGGCATTTCTTTACCGGCTGCTTTGGCTTCTGCTTCTGCTTTTTTACGCGCAGCTTCAATTTCTTTTCGAATAATATCTTGAATCATGCGATCCATTTTGCGCGCTTGATTTTGCTTTTCGGTAATTTGTTTTTTCAAGCTCGATTCTTTGGCCGTCAATTGGCTAGCCATTTTCAGCTGTTGCTCTTTTTCTTTACTAAGGGTAACCTTTTCTTTTTTCTCTTCTTGCAATAAGCCACTCTTTACTTTTTTATTACTTTCTAAATTGGTTTTTACATTTTCTAATTGCGATTCTTTAGATTCAATTTGTGCAGCTTGTTTTTGACGGTAATCAGAAAATTCTTGTAAATATTTTAAACGCTTATAGGCTTGGTTAAAATTTTTGGCAGCAAAAATAAACATCATTTTAGAATAGGCATTTTGATTGCGATACGCAAATCGAACCATGGCTGCATATTCTTTTTTTAATTTGGCTAACTCAGCTTGTAGGTGTGAAATATCACTCGCTGTTTCATCAATTTTTCCGGCCAATACATTCACTTCCGAACTAATGGTTTTAATTAAATTTTCGCGTAATTTAATTTGTTTTTTCAGCGCATTGATTTGCGAAAGCGTAGCCTTTTTATTTTTTTGGGTTTCTTTTAAAATTTTAGTGGTTTGCGCAATTTCTTTAGCAAGGTCTTTTTTACGCTTTTCTAAATCTTCTTTAGACTGCGCTTGAACCGAAACCAACCCAGCACTTAAGCTCAGGATCAACAAAAAACCAATTATTTTAAAATATCTCAACTTATTTGGGGGCATTAAATGGAAACACTAAGCTATTTACT
>CANNIS010000020.1 GCA_947505035.1 Sphingobacteriales bacterium | reverse complement strand
CAATTACCGCCCGAACACTCTGTGAAATAAATGCCTTTGTCGGGGTAAGCATTTGCTACTTGAGACATGGCCGAAACATTGCCTCCATAACAATGGAAAGCACTACCTGCAATATATTTTCGAGCGTCAGCATCTGCTAATGTTGCCAATGGGTAATCTGTTCGATCCCAATTATGATCATAAATAATTATTTTAGTTAGTAAGCCGTATTTTTGGAATGCAGGACCTAAAAATTCTTTGATAAAAGTACTTTGTTCGTAGGCAGACATTTCTGTGCTCATATATGGAGCAGCGTATAGCGGCTCGTTCTGAATTGTTATTGCATCAATATTTATCCCGCGGTCTTTGAATGCTTGAATGTATTTCACAAAATACATGGCATAAGCTTTATAATATTGCGCCTGTACTTTGCCACCTTGAATTAATTTTTTATTTGATTTCATCCACGCCGGTGCGCTCCATGGTGAACCTAATATTTTTACATCGGGATTGATTGCTAAAATTTCTTTTAATACAGGAACGAGGTATTGATCTTCTGTGGCTAATGAAAAATTAACCATGGCAGTATCTTGCAGATTTACATCTATGTCGTTATAGGTAAAATTTGACAAAGAGAAATCCGAAGCCCCCATCGTTAATCTTAAATAACTTAAGCCAATACCAGTTGTAGTTGAAAATAAATCTTTCAAGCAAACTTGTCTTTGAAAAGCAGACAAACTATTCATTAAAACATAGGCGGATGAGCCAGTAAGTGCAGCGCCAAACCCTTCCATCTCTTGCTTTGTTTTAGCAACATCAATAGTAATATCTAATGCATCACTAACACTCGCTTGTAATTTTAAATTGGTAGGTAATTTATATAAACAAAATGAGCCATCATGACTGGTTTTCCAAACTGAAATAGTACCGTCATTTGGAGTGATTGGCCCACCAGGCGTTAATATTTCTTTACCCTTACAGCTGGCTTGTAGTAATAAAATGGAAATGAGTATGCCTGCTGTAATTGTTCTCATATGACAATATTAAGATATTTTTAAATTATAAAAAAGCAACGGGAAATTCCCGTTGCTTTTTCTTGAAACACGATAAGCTTTTTGATGAATAACAAAAATTTTACTTACCAATGAAAAAACTTTATAAAAAGCTATCCTTGTTTCAATTTTACAGTAATTATTTTACCATAAATCTTTGAACTGATTTACTTCCGTTATTTACTACTTCTAATAAGTAAACACCTTGAGATAAACCACCTACTGAAATTTGTGCTTCAAAATCTGTTGAATTTCTTTTTACATTTTCTGAAGAAATTAACGCACCATTTACAGAATAGATATTTAATTTAATATCATTTTGGTTAGCTGAAGTTAATTTGATACCGATGTAATCACTTGCAATACTAGGGAATACAGTGAAGCTAAATGGTTTTTTAACATCCACTCCGGTAGTTACTAAATTACACGTTCCAAAAACATAAGTTGGCACTTTACCTGTAGCCATATTTGAAATATCAAATACGCGATTATGTCCAGAATTTGAACAAGCAGTTGGAGGCGTTTCTTCTGTACCCCATGCATCGCCATTTAAGTATTTGTATTGTAATGATAAAATAGACGCCAAAATTGTTACCGAACTTGCCTCGTAAGTAGTTCCAGTGGTAAATGCTAAACCAGTTGCACTTGGAGTCCAACCGTTAAAGTTACCTGCAACATGAACGCCAGCAGAACCAACAGTTTGGCCATCCATACTAACTCCAAAAGAAATTGTTTTTGTTGCGATAATAGAAGGACATCCGTTGAAAGGAACTACATCGATAGTCATATCAGAACTACCCGCAGTAAAAATTCTATTGTGACCACCAACAGTACATGGAGAAGGAGCAGATTCTTCTGTACCCCATGCATCGCCGTTCATAAATTTGTATTCTACGTCTGAACCTGGTGTAACTGCAAGTGTAATTGTCCAAACATTGTTACCTGCATCGGTTAATGCATTTGCACTTGGATTCCAACCATTGAAACTACCTGCAACGTGAACGCCAGCAGTAGGTACTGTAAATCCTGTCATGTTAACAGAAATGGTTGCATTGATTGTTTGCGCTTGAACATAAATGCCCACAAGCAACAAAGCGATAAGTGTAGTGATTTTTTTCATAATTGTTTTTTTTAGATTTAAATTTATTTGGTTAATTAGGTTTTTATTTTTTTTTTGATTAATACCCTGGATTCTGTGTTAATTTTGGATTACGATCTAATTCATTTTGCGGAATTGGAAATAATAATTTTTCTGAAGTCATATTGTAGTTCAAGGAAAGATTGTTCAACTTTTCGACAGCTTTGCCCGAACGTTTTAAGTCTAACCATCTATGTCCTTCAAATGCTAGCTCTAATCTTCTTTCGTTTGCAATAGAATCTCTAAGTTGTTCTTGACTTGTCGCCTTAGTATCCACTAATAGCGCTCTTCTTCTAATAGTATTTAAATCCTGCGTTGCACCCACTAAATCATTGAGTTCGTTTTTTGCTTCTGCTTGTAATAAAATAATATCCGCTAGCCTTAACAAAATATTGTTGTTTGGGCTTGCCCAACCATTTGCAGTTTTCCATTTATATACGAAAGGAATATTTCCGTCTGGATATTTTCCATCTTTCCAAGGCAAACCAGATTCCCAAATCACAGATGCATTGAAACGGAGTGTATCTCCAGCTGCTCTAAAAGCATCCATTAAATCGTTAGATGGGGTATTGAATTTTCTCCAACTATCTTTTGTGATTGATGGTGGTAATAGTAATTGTGGGCCCCAATTCGCTTCACTGCCAGTCGAAATAAATTGTGTTTCGAAAATAGATTCTACACAATTTTCGTGATTTCCATCAAAAAGAAATCTGTAATCTGTAACTAAACTATAAGGAGAACCATTAATGACCTCTTGTGTTGTTTGCAATACCAAAGCCCAATTTGGAGATGGCATTTGTGCATAAACTTTTGCTAATAAAGCGTTAGCCGCTCCTTTGGTTCCGCGTTGTTTGCCCTGTGGAAATTGTGCTGGCAAATTAGCTGCCGCAAATTGTAAATCTTTAACGATATTCTCATAAATCAATGCCGATGAAACCCTTGGCTGATAAACAATTGCAGGATCTGTAGAATTTACTTTATGTAAATTTAAAGGCGCATCACCATATAAAGTAACTAACTGAAAATAATGAAACGCTCTTAAAAAACTAGCTTCGCCTAAAATTTCTTGTTTTCTTTCAATAGTTAAATCTGGAGATTCTATTTTACCAACATTGTCTAAAACTGCATTAGTTCTACTAATGGCATCGTATAAGTAAACCCAGTCTCTATATACATTTCCATTTAAAGGAGTAGTGGTAAAATTATCTATCTGAAAGTTGTTTGGATTATCTCCGCCAGAATAACAATTATCAGATATAACATCACTATTGATATAATAATCGAAAACGTAAATCTCTGCTTGCAAAACGTCGTACGCTGCAATGATGGCTGCCTCTGCATCTGCACCGGTTTTAAAGAAGTTACCTTCGGTTAAATCCGAAATTGGTTCGCGATCTAAAAAATCTTTTCTGCAACCTGCAAGGCTAATCATTAAAAATAATATTGCGATTTTGGTTATATGTTTTTTCATCTTTTCTTCCTAATTAAAATTCAATTTTAACACCGCCAATAATTGTTCTGTTTTGAGGATAGGTTCCGTAATCTATTCCTTGTGATATACTATTGCCATCTCTATTTACTTCAGGATCGTAGCCACTATAATTAGAAAGTACAAACATATTTTGACCACTTAAGTAAATGTCAAACTTCTGCAAACGAAACCCTTTAATTATTTTTTTAGGCATATGATAAGTTAAAGCAAGCGATCTTAATCTTAAGTAAGAGCCGTCTTCGATAAATCGTGAACTAATCCTGCTATTTTTGGCAGGGTCTCCAAACACTGCAATTGGAATTGCAGTAATGTCGCCTGGTGTTTGCCAACGATCAATGGTTTCAGCGCTTCCGTTCTTCACAGAAAACATGCCTTCTGTTTCTATGCGTGTAGCGTTGAACACTTCGTTGCCATAACATGCTTGAAAAAGAAAATCGAAATCGAAATTTTTATAGCTGAATGTATTTGATAATCCAATGATAAAATCTGGTGTGGCATTACCTATTACCGTACGATCAAAATCATCTATTAATCCATCACCATTTAAATCTTTAAAAACAAGATTTCCTGTTTGAGGATCTACCCCTTCGCTCACATATCCGTAAAAATTACCAATAGATCCGCCTTGTTTTACAATAGTTGTATATCCTTTTTCCGGAATATCGCCACCATAAATCACTTTGTCTTCGCCACCAATATTGATGACTTTATTTTTATTTGCTGAGAAATTAAAATTACTCATCCAAGTAAAATTGGAGTTAGCAATATTTCTTGTACGAACAGAAAGTTCGTATCCGCTATTTTCTACTTCCCCTAAGTTTTGAATGCCACTGCTAAATCCTGTGCTCAAAGGCAAATCAACATTCACTAATAAATCTTTTGTGCGTTTGATATAATAATCGGCAGTTAAAGTAATTGCATAATTCAAGAAACTATAATCAACCCCTAAATCAGATTGTATAGTACTTTCCCATTTTAAATTAGCATTGCCAATAGTAGATGGTTTTGTTCCTGGATAAACTGTACCATTAAAATTATAACTAGCGCCCATTGCATACAAACCATAGGTTGCATAATTGCCAATGTTTTGATTACCATTTGCACCAACACTTAATCTTAATTTTAAGTCGTCAACCCATTTCGATTTATGAATAAAATTTTCCTCAGAAATTCTCCAACCAATAGATGCAGATGGAAAATAACCATAACGATTATTTTTTCCAAACCTCGAAGAGCCATCTATCCTGAAATTAGCATCTGCTAAATATTTATTTTTATACTTATAAGATACCCTTCCTAAATAAGATAGCATTGCCCACTCTGCAGCATCGGAAGTAGATTCTACTTTTCTACTGCCGGCATTCAAAGTAGTTACCGAAGCATTTGGAAAGCCTTCGTTGCGCGCATATGTTCCTTGATATTTAGATTCTTGGGCTGTAAATCCGCCAAGAAATTCTAAGTGATGATCCTCAATTTGTTTTTTATAGGTTAACGTATTTTCTGCTAACCACACCAATTCTTGACTAGTGCTTACCGATGCAACGCCTTTTAAACTTCTACCATACTGCGTCCTGAATGGATCTAAAAAATAATCATTGCGACTAAAATAGGTTTCTGTACTAAATGAAGTTTTAAGCGTCAAGCCTTCTAATACGTCTAACTCTGCGAAAATATTTCCGATTAAACGAATGGTATTGGTATAGTCAATAGGAGCTTCGATACTTGCTATTGGATTTTCCCAAGCTTGTAAAGGATTAACGGTATAGGTTCCATCTGGATTATAAATACCCATCAATGGTGGAGAAGACAATGCGCCTAAAATAACTCCTCCTTGATTTACTCGACTATTATCCGGCACGTTATCGTAATCAATTTTTGCAATGGAAATATTAGACCCCATTCTTAAACCTGGCCTTAATTCGTTCGACATATTTAAACGTAAGCCTGTTCTATTAAATCCCGAACCTTTTACAATGCCTTCTTGCGATTGATTGTTTACAGATAAGTAGTATTTATTTTTAGCAGTCCCTCCAGAAAATGTCAATTGATTATTGGAAGTCATGGCACGACGAAAAACTTCGTTTTGCCAATTGGTATTTGCCGTAAAATCTGCTGGATCTAATCTTGCTGTTTGGCTAGCATTGATATAAGACTCGTTGATTAATTTGATATAATCTGAGGTACCTAATGTGCCTAATTTTTTTGTCACTTCACTAAATCCATAATAAGTATTAAAACTCGCTTCCGATTTATTAGCTACACCAGATTTAGAAGTAATTAATACCACTCCGTTTGCTGCCCTTGCGCCATAAATAGCCGAAGCACTTGCATCCTTTAATACTTCTACAGATGCGATGTCTGCAGGGTTAATTCCTTCTGCCGAAAGCAATGGAATACCATCCATTACAAACAAGGGCTCGTTTCCAGCCGACAAAGAAGTTGCCCCTCTAATTCTTAAAGACATGGCATTACCTGGCTTACCAGAGTATTGAGTTACTTGAACCCCAGCCGCTTGACCTTGCAAAATATTTTCCATTCTAGCAATTGGCTTCTTTTCCATGTCTTTTGCAGAAACAGAAGAGATTGCCCCAGTAATATCTTTTCGATTTTTTGTGCCATAACCCACCACAACTGCTTCAGATAATTCTTCGGTTGCAGATTTTAATAAAATGGTGATTGATTGAGAATTCAAAACAAGTATTTCTTTGTTTTGATAACCTGTATAACGCACCAAAAGCACTTCGCCTTTTTCTGCTTCAATACTGAATTGACCATTCAAGTCGGTGAATTTACCGGCATTACTTCCCTTTTTTTGAATAGTAGCCCCAACTAATGCTTCATTAGTTTTACTATCTCTTATTTCGCCAGTAATTACCTGAGCAGACAACGAAAATGCAAGGAATACTAAAATAAATGTAAAAGTTAACCTCATATGCTTGTTATATTTAATTCTTTTTACCTGACAATTTTGAATAAAAACCTTGTTAATTATATGTTAAATAATGATTTTGTAAATATTAAAGCGTTTTAAGCTGGTTATTTACTTGATAATCTATCTAATAAGATAACATTGGAAGTTTTTATAAAATTGATTTTTATAAATTTAGGAGGGAACAGGGTGTCTATGCAAATTTTAACACCTGACAAATACTATTCAAAATGAAAATAATGTGAGCTTAAAAGCAATAATAAAACTTGTTTTTAAGTTTCATTTAGGCATTAAATCCTTTTATATAGTCGTTTAAAGTAAGATTCTCTGGGATTTGCATCTTCTTTTTTAGTCGATACTTTGATTGCTCGACACCATTAATAGTGATATGTAAGATGTCTGCAATTTCTCTATTAGATAAGCCTAAGAGTAAAAAACAGCAAAGACGATGATCGTTAGTGGAAATGTCGGGGTGATTGTGTTTCATTTTAGCTACGAAATCGGTGTGCATTTCGTCAAAATTAAACTGGAACTGCTCCCAATAATCATCTTGATCAATTTCGCGGTTTATTTCTCTGATAACTTTTTTAATTTCTGATGGATTGTTATTTGCTTGAAGGCTGTTTTGCTGAATTAAACCTTTTAAATCGGTTAAAAACTGGTTTTTGTGTGCAGTTTGTAATAGAGAAACGCTTAAACGCACTTGCTTTGCTTCTATTTCTTTTGCTAAATTTTCGTTTTTAAGGTGGAGGTTTTCTTGTTCCTTCTTTTTTGCAAAAACTTCGCGTTCTAGATATGCGTTTTTAAGCTTTAAGATCTCCTGCTCTTGCTTTTCGCCGTCAATGTCTTTTCTTAAGCCTTCGTTTTGCAATTGTAGAATTTCCTGTTCACTAAACTTTACCTTGATTTCATTTTCTAAGTTTTCGTTTTTCAGCCTCATAATTTCTTGATTGGCTAAATCCGCATCCTTCTTAAATTTCACTCTTTGACGATGTAAAATAAAAGCAATACTGGCAATCAATAATCCAACTATAAAAAACACTGCAGAAAATTCAAACCATTTAGACTTATAAAATGGCGGAGTAACAATAATTTTCAGGCTTGCTACTTCTCCCCATTGCTGGTCGATCGCATATGCTTTTACTTTTAAAGTATATGATCCTGGAGCTAAGCTTGAAAAAATAACTGCATGTTCGTTTACATTTAATAAATTCCAATTTTTATCAACTCCCTCTAGCTTGTAAGTAAACCTGCTTCTATTTAACAGTGAAAATCCATTGGCGGTAAAGGAAATGCAAATCGCTCTATCGGTATAAGATAAATTCACGATTGCATCTGGCTCATTTAAATCTTTGCTTAAAATTATTCTATTATTTACAAGGCCGACTGAAACAGTTTGGTTAAATACTTTTAAGCTTGAAAACAAAATTTTATTTCTGGTATTTACAATTTTTAAGTTATTTGGATTGATCCATGAAATACCTCCGGTACCGCCAAAAATTAAATTTCCATTTGAAAGCGAATGAATTGATTTTGGATTATACTCATTATGATGAAGACTCTCATCAGCTCCAAAGTCTATTATAGCATGCGTTTGAGGATCAATTCTATTGACGCCTTTTTGTGTGGCAATCCAAATAAATCCAGCACGATCTTGCCCAATAGAATGTATAACATCTGACGAAAGCCCATCATTTGTTTTAATTATTTTAATAACGTTCCCGTTCGTATCGATTACACTTATCCCATTGAACTCGCTTCCCACCCAAATGTTGCCAATCAAATCTTGAAACAAACAGCGCAGCTTATTGCTTGTAATTTTTTTTGATTCAGATGGTGTTTGTTCAATGTAATTTGTAAAAATTCCTGTTTTAATTGTCAATCTGCTTAAACCCTTATCTTCGCTAGCTGCCCATAAATACTTTTCGTTTCGGTCTAATAAAACATCTATGATTTGAAAACTTACGATTGTATTTTTTTTGGATTTGTTAGGTTTATAAGTAATAAAATTATCGCTACTATTTATATACTTACTGATTCCCCCTCCTAGTGTAGCAATCCAGAGATCTCCATTTTTGCAAAGCTCGATGTCCCAAACATTATTATGCGAAATGCTTGAAGGTTTTTTTGAATCTGCTAGGTAGCTTTTGATAACCCCTTTTTGATAATCAAAAAGACTTAAGCCATTCGCAAATGTACCCACCCATAATTTATTTGCACTGGCCTGTTTCAAAGAAGTAATAACTTGATGCGGGAATTTTTTATCCCTAAGCTTTACACTCGAAGCGCTATTTTTATTTTTCTTAGCATCGATACAAAGCAATCCATCGCCATCTGTTCCAAGCCATATTTTTTGATCAGCAACTTCTAAAATTGATAATATAGATGGCGCCTCTTCTTTTTCATAAATTAATTCAGGTGTATTGAATGGGGAAACTTCTTGAGAGCAAATATTTATTCCTCCATTAAAAGTTCCAATCCATAACCTACCTGCATGATCAAAAAATAACTTATAGGCCGCATTGGAGTTTAAACTATGGGCGTTCTTTTTAGAGCCATATATTGGCAAAAAACGGCTTGCCTTTTGATCAAAATAATTTATTCCGCCACCGTCTGTAGCTATCCAAGGCCGACCATTTGCGTCTAATTTAATATCTGTTACTCGATTGTTAGAAATCCAATTATTGGCTTTGGCATTACTGCTGAAACTTTCGATTTTGCTTTTTGTTAAATCGACTTTAAATAAACCCGATCCCGAGGTGCCTAACCAAAGTAAGTTTTTGTGCTTATCGTAACACAAAGATTTTTCATAACTCTGTATTTCATATTGATCGGCTAATTCATATTGAAAAACTTTTTGTTTTTTTAAATCGAAATAAGCTAAGCCTTTCTCCGAACAAACAAACCACAAGCGTGCTGCGTTGTCTTCTACTAAATCAAAAACAAATTCAGAACGAATCCTAAAATTTTTATTACTACTGGTAGTATTTAAATGCGAAATTAATTCGAGGTTTTCGTTGATTCCTAATATGCCATCTCCACTTGTTGCCAACCAAATAACTCCGGTTTTGTCTTGGTAAATATTTCGAACCGTTAAATTATTCCAATCAATTGTGGTGTTTGGAATATTTAAGCGAGCTACTAAACCGGTAGCTTTTTTAATAATGGAAACGCCCGCTTCTTTGTGTCCAACCCATAAGTTTCCAACTTTGTCTTGTAATAGTGAATATACCGTTGGCCCAGCTATTAATTCTTGTTCAACCCCGGCATAATAAATGGTGAAATCAAAACCATCAAACTTATTGAGCCCATTTCTGGTTCCTGCCCAAATAAATCCATTTTTATCTTGAATAATACTATATACGGTATTGTTTGAAAGCCCCTCTTCTATGGTTAAGTGTTTAAAGCTAAAGGGTATTTGTTGAGCGAAAGAAATTTCACTCGACAAACAGAAGAAGAATAATAAAATAAGAACAATGCCACGCTGCCTTTTTCTCAAAATAATTTGATTGAATGTTAAATTACTTAAAAAAAATGAAACATCCTGCAGCCAAAAATTGAAATAGCAGAAAAACCGCTCTTTCAAGCACCTGACATCAATTAAAAAAACACCGAAAACAAAAAGAGCCTTAGATTTCTCTAAAGCTCTTTTGCGGAATGGACGGGACTCGAACCCGCGACCTCCTGCGTGACAGGCAGGCATTCTAACCAGCTGAACTACCACTCCGTTTCCCTATGGGACTGCAAATATACAGTCTAATATGGTTTTATCAACAAAAAAATGAAAATTCTCGAAATTAATCGATTAAATAGTTCCTTCTTTTAGTTTCTCTGCATTCTCTGCAAATTGCAATCCATCGATAATATCCTGAATATCACCATTCATTACCCCATTTAAATTATAAGAAGTTAAACCAATGCGGTGCTCGGTTAATCTGCTTTGGGGGTAGTTATAGGTTCTAATTTTAGCAGAACGGTCGCCTGTTGCAACCATGGTCTTTCTTTTTTTGGATACTTCATCCAAATGTTTAGCGTATTCCATCTCATATATACGAGATCTTAAAACCGAAAGTGCTTTGTCGTAATTTTTATGTTGTGATTTTTCATCTTGGCATTGTGCGACTATTCCCGTTGGAACGTGCGTTAATCGAACAGCCGAATAAGTTGTGTTCACCGATTGCCCACCTGGACCAGATGAACAGAAAAAGTCTTTACGAATATCACTTACTTTTAAATCAATATCGAATTCGTCTGCTTCTGGTAATACCACTATAGAAGCGGCCGAAGTATGCACCCTACCTTGTGTTTCGGTTGCAGGTACTCTTTGAACACGGTGTACACCCGATTCGTATTTCAAGGTGCCGTATACGTCTTCACCAGAAACATTTAAAATAATTTCTTTATAGCCGCCTGCGGTGCCTTGCGTATAATCTACCAGTTCAGTTTTCCATCCTTTGTTTTCACAAAAGCGTTGGTACATTCTGAATAAATCTCCGGCAAATAAACTGGCTTCGTCGCCACCGGTACCCGCGCGAATTTCTAAAATAGCATTTTTCGCATCTTCAGGATCGGAAGGAATCAACATTAAACGAATGTCTTCTTCCATTTTTTCCCTTTCGTGAATAAGTGTGTCTAGCTCTGCTTTCGCCATTTCCCTAAACTCTTCGTCTTTTTCGGTCGCTAAAATTTCTTTGTTCGACTCGATATTGCTCATGACATTGCTATAAATTAGGTATTCCGCCACAATTTTAGACAACTCTTTGTATTCTTTATTTAATTGAGCAAAACGCTTCATATCAGACATAGCAGTTGGGGAAGAAAGCTCCACTTCTACATCTTCAAATCTTCTTTTTATTGCTTCTAACTTTTCTAACATAATTTTAATCCCTGAAACAGGGCGCAATTTACGAAATTAACTGATTTTTAGCGATTCCTTTTGGGGAAATTCCTTGGCTAAACTATTGGAGTGGCTGAGTAAATAAGCTGTCGGATTGCATCCAATAAGCGCTAGCACCGGCCATGGAGCATTGCTCCATTTTAATTTGAGTACTCCTTAAGGTGTCCGTACGCAAGTTTTGATATTGTAAAATATGACCGTCTTTACCATAAATAATTTTGCCCTCTTTGACTGTAAATTTTTTCAAGCCCAAGATTGGAATTGTTTTTTGATAACTTCCAAAAATATCAAAAACCATAATGCCAACCAGTGGATCGTTTAAATAAACAAATTCATTGTTGGCAGATAAAAAATTTGGCTTAATTACTTTTTTGGTGAATAAATAAAGATCTTGTGATTGTTGCTTAGTTTGAAAATTTCCGTCGAGCCTTACTAGTTTTCTACTGAACTCGTCGTATGCCCAAAATCCATTTACTGGTGCAGTGCAAACCAAATTAAAAAATGAATTTGGATAAATTGCTCTTAAATCATAAGAACCTATTTCTGATAAATTTACATCTAAAATTTTTACCTGAAAAAAAGAAGGATAATAAACCATTATGGCAAAAGGATTGGTAGCATCTAAAATCTCGGGGCTTCCACTCGCCAAAGCTGCGTAATGATTGGTCTTAAGCCTTGTCGATTCTACTTTTGTAATATTACTTTTTAAGTCGATATACAGTACATTATCTAATCGATCCACTTGATAATTTTTAACTTGCGTTGCAATTAAAGTAGTTTGTGCGTTTGCCTGTTGACAAATGAAAAATAAAAAAAAGACGCTAAACTTTTTCATTTTCGTTAAAAGTTAAAAGCGAAAGTTCTTGGCCATCAAAACAAGCATAAGTATTGGCATGAATCCATTCCCCTAAATTGATATACCTGCTATTATTTCCTAAATCGATATTAAGTGGAATATGACGATGACCAAATATAAAATAATCATAATGGCTGTGTTTTAATTTTTCTTTCGCATAAATGGCTAACCACTCGTTTGCTTCGCCTAAAAATTGTTCTTTTTTATCCTGAACTAAGCGTGATTTTTGTGACCATGCATGTGCCATTCCGACACCAAGGTTTGGGTGAATGCGCGCAAATAACCATTGGCAAACTTTGCTCGTAAAAATTTTCTTAAGCAATTTATAACTATAATCTGCTGGGCCTAATCCGTCGCCATGCCCAATAAAAAAGTGCTTTCCGTTAAATTCGCGTTCGATTGGCGCTGAATGTAATTGCACGCCTAATTCTTTTTGAAAATAAGTAAACATCCACATATCGTGGTTACCCTTGAAAAAGTGCACCGGAATGCCTGCATCGGTTAAAGCTGCAATGGCGCCTTGCAAACGCACAAAACCTTTTGGCACTACGCTGGCATATTCAAACCAAAAATCAAAAATATCGCCCACTAAAAAAATCTCAGCAGCATCTGCTTTGATGACATTTAACCAACGCACAATTTTATCTTCTCTCAAGCGACTGGTTTCGAAATTAGGTAAGCCTAAATGAAAGTCGGAAGCAAAATATATTTTCTTTTGGTTTTCCATTAGGCTTGCATATCATCAATTAAAAATAAAAATAATTCTCTTGGACCATGTGCACCTAAAACCAAAGTCTTTTCAATGTCTGCCGTTCTACTTGGTCCTGCCACAACACTCATCAAGGAAGGTAATTGGCCTTGGTATTTTTCATTCATAAATTGAATAGCGTCTATGGTATCGTTTTTTAATTGAGAAGAATAGGCTACAACTACATGAATGCTTGGATAGATAGATAACCTGCGGCCTGCGGCCGATCCGCTGCTAATTAAAATACTACCAGTTCTTGCTATTAATGCTTCGCAAGTAGTAATACCCACTACCGCATTTATAAATTCATAGTCGGTTGTTTGATAGGTAATTTGATTTTTAATAAGCCCCTGCAAGTCTTTTTCCCAGCAAAAAACATTGGTCCATTTTTTATCTTGCGCAATAGATTTTAATTGTAGTAAAAAATCTTTTTCGTCTTCGCAATAAACAAATTGACCATTCACTTTATTGAACGCTTCTGCGAATTGAATTTCTAGCAATTCGGGAGAGTTCGCAAAAATAGCTTCCGTATCTTCGAATTTGGGGAAGGGGTTTTCGGCTTTTTCAATCAGGGCTTTCCTAATTTTTTTAAGCATGCGCTCTTTGGGTGTTGCTTCTTGCATATTGCTAAAATAAAAAATACCGCTCAATGAGCGGTATTTCTTTTAAAATATATTATTCAGCTTTTGGGTCTGCATTCAGACTATTGTGAGTACTAATTTTTAAACCATCATCTGGATTATCTGATTCGGCAAATTCGGCCTCCAACTCTTCTATGGTCTTTTCGCCTTCAATAGGTGGTTTAGACTCAAACACGGTGGGTCTAGTAAGCTCATCTGCAAATGGCGCTTTTGCGATTTCTTTTTCATCAACAACTTTTGCGCTTGGCTCATCAATGATTTCTTCTTCAGCACCATTTACAAATTCATCGTAAGTAGTTCGGGAATCGAAAGGTCTTTTACCTAATAACTCTTCTAAGTCTGATTGGAAAATAATTTCTTTCTCCAACAAAGCTTTTGCAATATTATCTAAATGTGTTCTGTGTGTGGTTAACATCGCTTTGGTATCTTCATACATCTGCGCAATTAATAAGCGCACTTCAATGTCTATTAACTCCGACGTTTTGTCAGAATAAGGTTTACCATAACCAAACTCTCCTTGAGGATCGTTGAAAGAAATATTGCCAATGGTTTTATTCATACCATACATAGTAACCATTGCATAGGCCAACTTGGTAATTCTTTCCAAATCGTTTTGTGCACCGGTAGATATTTTACCAAAAACAATTTCTTCGGCGGCTCTACCACCCAAGGTCATTTTCATACTATCTAACAATTGTTCTGTAGTATATAAATATTGCTCTTTAGGTAAGTATTGCGCGTAACCCAATGCAGCAATACCTCTTGGTACAATAGAAACTTTTACTAATGGATCTGCATGCTCTAAAAACCAACCAGCAATAGCATGACCTGCTTCGTGGAATGCAACAATTCTTTTTTCTTCTGGCGAAATAATTTTATTTTTCTTTTCTAAACCACCGATCACTCGATCAATCGCATCTTGAAAATCTTGCATATCAACTGCTTGTTTGTCTTTACGTGCTGCAATTAAAGCCGCTTCGTTACAAACGTTTGCAATTTCTGCACCAGCAAAGCCCGGTGTTTGTGCTGCTAATTTTTTTGGATCAATATTCGCCGATAATTTCAATGGCTTTAAATGTACTTTGAAAATTTGTTCTCTTCCAATTAAATCTGGTTTATCAATTCCAATTTGTCTATCAAATCTACCTGGTCTTAACAAGGCCGGATCTAGTACATCTGGACGATTCGTTGCTGCCATAATAATCACACCCGAGTCGGTTCCAAAACCATCCATCTCCACTAATAATTGATTCAAAGTATTTTCGCGTTCGTCGTTGCCACCCATAATTTGGTTTTTACCACGCGCTCTTCCAATGGCATCAATTTCGTCGATGAAAATAATACAGGGTGCTTTTTCTTTTGCTTGTTTAAATAAATCTCTCACTCTTGATGCACCTACACCCACGAACATTTCTACAAAATCCGAACCCGAAAGAGAGAAAAATGGAACTTGTGCTTCGCCTGCAACGGCTTTAGCCAATAATGTTTTTCCCGTACCTGGTGCTCCTACTAATAAAACACCTTTCGGAATTTTACCGCCGAGGTTGGTATATTTTTTTGGATTCTTTAAGAAGTCTACCACTTCCATTACTTCTTGCTTTGCTTCTTCTAAACCTGCAACATCATTAAAGGTAATCGCTACTTGAGATTCTTTATCGAACAAGGTGGCACGCGATTTTCCAATATTGAAAATTTGACCGCCGCCACCTGCGCCACCGCCACCAGACATTTTACGCATAATGAACATCCATACAGCAATCATCAGTACTAATGGCAATACCCAGGACAATAAAAAGTCTCTGCCCCAATTTGATTTGGTAATATATTCTACATCAACTTTTTCTGCAGCCGTAAAACTTTTTTGTGCTTCGCGTATACGATTGTTAAAATCATCGATCGAAAGTTGTGTTAAAAAATAATGCGGGCCAGCGCCAGAAAAATAAGCGACGCTATTAATTTCTTTGTATTTCTCTCCGGTAACTTTTGCTTTATAAATGTATACTTCTACCACATACATTTCATTTTGCTTGTAGGCAATCAGTTTTTCTACATCATGGCTCAATAACATTTCTGTTTCGAACTTTTGATAACTGATTTCTTTTGCGCTATTGTCTTTGTATAAAAAATTGAATGCTAAAACAGCAACCAATAAAATTCCATAAATCCAATAAAAATTAAATTTTGGTACCTGTGGCAGGTTAGGCATTTTTTTGCCGCCAGTTGTTTTTTTCTTATTCTCTTCCATCTATTTTTCTATGTGCTTAAGATGCGGATTCGAAACGTTGCGATTGTGCATCGCCCCATAATTCTTCTACACCGTAAAATTCTCTTTTATCTGTTTTAAAAATATGCACCACAACCGATACATAATCTAATAAAATCCATTCGGCATTTCCTTGGCCTTCTTTGTGCCAAAGATTTTCGTTCAGCACTTTATCCATTTCGTGTTCAACCGAGTCGGCAATTGCCCTCACTTGGGTGCTCGAATCGGCATGGCAAATTATAAAATAATCGCTGACAGAACTGCTGATTTTTCTCAAATCTAAACTAACAATGTCTTTTCCCTTTTTCTCTTGTATACCTTGAACAATAACTTCTGCTATTTTCTGAGAATCTACTTCTTTTTTGTGTTTCTTCATTAAAACCGTTTAATTTAGCCAAAATTAGCAATTAATTTGTGTTAATCCCCATATGAAGGCTCTGTATACTGGTAAAAATATTATTCATTTAAAGGAAGTTCACTCTACTAACAGATATACTGCAGAAATGTTGTCAAATTCTGCGCCAATAGCCGAAGGCTCGGTAATAATGGCAGATTTCCAAACGGCCGGCAAAGGCCAATCGGGCGCAATATGGGAGTCTATGCCCAAAGAGAACCTTTTATTGAGCGTTTATTATCGGCCACATTTTATTAAAATAGCAGATCAATTTATACTTTCTATTGCTATCAGTCTGGCAATTTGCGACTTATTTAAAAAATACGTCGAAAACGTTACCATTAAATGGCCGAATGATATTTATGTTGGCGATCAAAAAATAGCAGGTATTTTAATTGAGAATTCGATACAGCAAGATGTCATTAAAAACAGCATCATTGGCATAGGATTGAATATAAATCAAAAAACTTTTAGCGCTCATGCAAAAAATGCTTGCTCTTTAAGTCAATTAACAGGCCTCGAATACGACCTACAGCAAATGCTCCAAATCCTTTGTGAATGCATAGAAGAAAGGTATGAGTGTATTAAAACCGAAAGCTATCATAGCATTCGCTTGGAGTACCTCGCACAATTGTATCGGTTTCAACATCCTTCGAAATTTATGATTAACGATAGAATTCGAACGGCTACAATTGTAGGAATAGATGAATTTGGCAGATTGGCGCTGGCCTTCGATGGCAGCATTCATTATTTCAATAACAAAGAAATTACTTTTATCATTTAAAAAATTGATATTTTTGAAATCATCACCGCAACAATAAAATAATATGAAAAAAATTTTTGGACTACTTGGACTATTGCTATTCAGTTTTAATATTTATGCGCAAATTCAAGAGCCTGTAAAATGGACTTACACCATAGAAAATAATGGCAGCGAAAATCCAACACTTGTTATTAAAGCAAGTATTGATGATCACTGGCATGTGTACTCGCAATTTGTTGGCGAAGGCGGACCGCTTCCTACCACATTTAAATTTACCACTACCCCAAACTACCAATTAATTAAAGGGGTTTCGGAAATTCCAAAACCAATTACCATCAACGACGAAGTATTTGAAATGAAAGTTTCTTACTTTGAACATACCGCCACTTTTAAACAAAAAATAAAAACGTTAACTGCAAAAGATTATACCGTATCGGGCACGTTTGAATACATGGTTTGTAACGACAAGCAATGTTTGCCGCCAGAAGAAGTTGCTTTTAATTTTGCAGTAAAAGGTTTGCCTACCAAGGCAATTATTGCTACTACCAATTTAGATAGCAATCAAATCTTGAATAAATTAGATAGCAGCGCTAATACAAGCACAGAAAGTGTTTCGGACAGCAAAGCTACAACAGCTAGGATTGCTGCTCCTATAAAAGAGGAAGGCAATTGGTCTATTTTCTTTCAAGGATTTTTATTTGGATTTGTTGCATTATTAATGCCTTGTATATTTCCAATGATCCCTTTAACAGTAAGTTTTTTTACCAAACAAAGTAAGAATAAAGCAGACGGCATTCGCAAAGCAATTATTTACGGAATTTCTATTGTAGTTATTTATGTTGCATTAGGATTAGGCGTAACTATGTTATTAGGTGCAAGTGCATTAAACGAGCTTTCTTCTAATGCTGTTTTTAATTTAGTATTCTTCGGTATTTTAGTATTGTTTGCCGCTTCATTTTTTGGTGCATTTGAAATTACTTTGCCTAGTTCGTGGTCTACTAAAGCCGATCAAAAAGCAGATAAAGGTGGCATGATTGGTATCTTTTTTATGGCCATTGTTTTAGCTATTGCGTCGTTCTCTTGTACGGGTCCGCTTATTGGAACATTGCTTGTAGATGCCGCAAATAAAGGGACTTACGTAGGGCCGTTTATGGGCATGTTAGGTTTTTCTATTTCTTTAGCATTACCATTTACCTTGTTTGCGATTTTCCCTAGTTGGTTAAACGCAATGCCAAAATCGGGTGGCTGGTTAAACACCGTTAAGGTAAGTTTAGGTTTTATCGAACTCGCCTTCGCACTTAAATTTTTATCTAATGCCGATATGGCTTATCACTGGAGAATTTTAGACAGAGAAGTTTTTATTGGTTTATGGATTGTCATATTTGTCATGTTAGGATTTTATTTATTAGGTAAATTAAAATTCAATCACGATTCGGAGGTAAAATATATTTCGGTGCCAAGGTTATTTTTAGCCATCCTCTCATTAAGTTTTGCTGTTTATTTAACGCCAGGTTTATGGGGCGCACCACTTAAAGCCATCAGTGGATTTTTGCCACACCAAGGAACACAAGATTTTGATTTATATGCTAAGTCTTTTCAAAATAATGGAGCTACAACAAATGGACCTAGCCGCAAATATAGCGAGCAATTGCACGCCCCGCTTGGCATTGAAGCCTTCTTTGATTACAACGAAGGCATGGCCTATGCAAAGAAAGTTGGTAAGCCAGTATTCTTAGACTTTACTGGTCATAGCTGTACTAATTGTCGCAAAATGGAAAACGCTGTATGGCCAAACGAAGAAGTATTGAAAAGATTAAAAAATGATTTTGTGGTTATCTCTTTATATGTAGATGATAGAACAGAATTACCAGAAAACGAAAAATACACTTCGAGCTTTACAGGCAAAAAAATAAAAAACTTAGGCAATCGAAATGTAGATTTACAAGTCACTCAATTTAATAATAATGCACAGCCGCTTTATGTAATTGTAGATGCGGAGGGTAAAGAATTGGTCGCGCCTTATGCATACAACGAAGACATAGACGCTTATGTTAAATTTTTAGATAGTGGCAAAGCAAATTTTAATAAAAAATAAAATACGATCAAGAAAATAAAAAAAGAGGCCTTATTCGCCTCCTTTTTTATTTTATAATACTGAGCGCAAGTGGCAATACGCTTACGCTTAAAGGCGCAGAACCCTTCACTTCGCCGTCTATGGTTAGCGGATTCCCATCCGTTGCCGCAATGGTAATTGCTGACAATTGTTTGTACTCCAATAATTTAGAATGCACGTGTTTGCCTGAATATATGCTCGGAAATAAAAAAAGCAAATTCAATAAGCTAGTTTTCTTTACCATTAAAACATCCATGAGGCCATCGCTCAAACTTGCATAGGGCGCCATCATCATACCTTTGCCTGTGTGTTTGGTATTCATTAATAATACAAAAGAAAATTCCGCAGATTCTTTATTATCGGCATACGTTAACGTTGCGAAGGCAGTTGGATTTGAAAATATTTTTAGGATGGAAGCAATGGTATACCTTGCGCCTCCAAATATCCGGAGCCTTTCGGCTAAAGCAGTAATTTGCGCCACTAAACCCCAACCAATAATATTAAAAGAAATCATGGTTTGCTCGGGGGTAGTTAATTTTAATAAATCTATTTTGTGTACTTCGAATTTTTTTAACCTTTCTATAGCAGTCGAACAATCCAAGCAATCAAGATCGTGGTTAAAGGCATTGCCGGTGCCGGCAGGGAAAAGTAAAACTGGAATTGTTAAATAATTCGAATGATATAACCCATTGACCAGGTCGTGCATGGTGCCATCTCCGCCAAATACAACAATGGCATCGATGTCTGGTTTTATAAATGAACCGATGTGTTGCGTAAAAAAAGAAGGACCATCGCTTACTATTACAAGCCATTGATAGCTTGGCAAAGCTGCTTGCAAAGCCGCAAGCATGCTTTTCGAACTTCCTTTCCCCGAATAAGGATTGATGGCACAGAGTATTTTTTTACTCATTTTGGTTAATTTTAAAAACAAGATAACAAATCAATTCATAGAAATATAAAAATTTGTACTTTTGAATATGGACGCGATCAAAAAACATTTCACAGAAGCGCAATCGGTGTTGGAAGCATTTATTGCAGACGAAAAAAATTTACAAGCTATCGAAGCTGCTGGCCAACTAATGGTAAGCGCTTTGGCAAATGGCAAAAAAATTATTTCTTGTGGTAATGGCGGTTCTATGTGCGACGCAATGCATTTTGCAGAAGAGCTGAGTGGTAGGTATAGAAATGATCGCAAAGCCTTAGCCGCCATTTCAATTTCGGATCCTTCGCATATTTCTTGTGTAGGAAATGATTATGGTTATGATTTTATTTTTTCAAGATACTTAGAAGCATTGGCAAACGAAGGGGATGTATTATTAGGCATCAGCACTTCTGGCAATTCAAAAAATATTATCAATGCAGTAGCAACTGCTAAATCAAAAGGCGTGCATGTTGTGTGTCTTACCGGAAAAGATGGCGGACAATTAGCTGGCTTAGCCGATGTAGAAATTCGTGCACCCAAATCTGATTATGCAGACAGGGCGCAAGAAATTCATATCAAAGT
>CANNIS010000019.1 GCA_947505035.1 Sphingobacteriales bacterium | reverse complement strand
GAAAATCAAGTAGATGATATATTTGAAACAATAGTCTATTTTGAATTTGACAAATATGAAAGTATATTAGACACGAATTCTGTACTTCGTAAGATAATAAAGTATATGGCTGTTCATCCAAACAAAATGGTTGTTTTGAATGGGCACACTGATAAATACGGACCCTATATGTATAATATAGAGTTGTCTAAAAAGCGTGCAATTATTTTAAGAAGGTATTTGATGTCAAAAGGAGTTGATCCTATTCAAATAAAGTATGGAATTTATGGTGAAAGTAAACCATTAGTTAAACAGCGCAGTAAAAAAGCTTCAGCAATTAACAGAAGGGTTGAAGTATTTGTTTTAGATAAAAATTGAAAAGATGAAAATTAAATTTGCATTTACCTGGTTAATATTTTTAGTATTTAATATTCAAATCGTAGCTGCAATTAATTTACCCTCCATTGTACAAACAAAACAGGAGGGCTATCAAATTACTTTTAAATCTAAAGAAAGTAAATCTAAGCGCGTTTATTTAGGAAACTTCTACGGTAAGTTTAATCAGTATGTCGATAGTGTTGTCTTAGACACCAATGGGAATGCTATTTTTAAGGCAAATACAAAATTAAGTTCAGGTATTTATTTTTTTCAAGACCATCGTAGAATACAATTATTAGATTTTATTGTGGCTAAGGATGATCAGCAAATTACAATTGAAGAAATTAATTACGAAACGGCTAGTTATAAAGTTCAAGGTGGCAACGAAAATTCACTTTATGCTGCTTATAACGAATTTGTAAGAAAAGCCGTGCCGGAAATTAATCAATACAGAGCAGAATTATTATCTGCAAAATCAAAAGCAGATTCTTTAAAAATTCAAAGCAAAATTCAAGTTAAAACACAATCCATAGATCAATACAGAATTAATATCATTAAAGAACAACCAAGCAGTTTATTGGCGCAATTTTTTATTGCAATGGAAAGGCCCAAACTCCCAAATCCATTGCCTAAAACACTCTCAACACAGTCTGCACAGTTAGCTTATTTTAAAATGCATTATTGGGATGGTATCGATTTTACAAATTCCGCCTTTATTAAAACACCATTTTTTGAACCCAAATTAGAAGAGTTTTTTAAATATTATGTATCACCAACTGTAGATTCTATTATTCCAATTGTTGATCAAATGTTAGCAGATGCTAAGCCAAATGCAGACATGTATTTTTATTTATTATCTAAGTTTAGTAATAAATTTATGAACCCGGCCTATTTAGGACAAGACAAAGTATTCGTTCATCTTTATCAAAATTATTATTTAAAAGGCGATACCGTTTTGTTAAATCCAAAAGATAAAAAAACAATTATTCAAACAGCAAATAAGTTAATCGCCAATCAATTAGGCGTTAAGGCTGCTAATTTTGATTTAATTGATATGAATGGGAATCCTCAATCACTTTATTCGGTAGTTGCAAATTATTCCTTTATTGTTTTTTGGGATCCTACATGCGATGTATGTCAGAAAGAATTGCCTAGAGTAGATAGTATTTACAAAGCTTCGTGGTATAAATATGGGGTAAAAATAATAACGGTTAATAACGAAGCGGCCCACGAAGGCGAGTGGCGAAAATACCTTGCGGAACATGATTTTAAAAATTGGATTAATTTATACGAACCAGTTATTGAGCGTGAATCAAGAATTAAAAAAGGCTTGGCTAGCTATCAGCAATTATATAATGCTTATCAAACTCCTACTATGTATTTATTAGATAAGGATAAAAACATTTTAGCAAAAAGATTAAGCTTAGAACAGTTCGATAATATGCTGAAAGAACTCAATCGAAAAAAATAAGTTTAAGCAGCTAATTGATAAAAGGCAAAAGCAATAAAAATAAGCACATTACTGATAATTTCTAGCTTGCTTATTTTCTCTTTAAAGAGTAGTTGACTTACTAAAACAGTCATAGGCAAGAAAATTAAGTTTAACCATCCAATGTTGGTTATTTGAAAATGTTTATAGGTATAATTTAACATATACGAACCAATCACTGTTATTCCTGCAATTAAAATTACCGGTTTAGGTATTCGACTTTTAATAAATGATATTGCATTTTTTTGAATCAACAGACCAATAATTGCAATACTTAATATAGTGCCTTCTACAATCAATACGCTCCAAACCATTTCGGTATTTTTAAGCGGAATAGACATTAAACTATAGCCCAAAGTCCAGGAAATAATACTAATTAATGCAAGGCTTATGCCTTTTGTATTTTTAGGTATTTTAGATTGAATCAGTACACCAATAATCGCAATGACAAAGGAAATTTGTAAGCTCCAATTGCTTGGTTCGTTAAACAAATACTTGCCAATAACTTGCTGTACAATTGGCCCTAAAGATTGAATCAGCAATAAGTTTGTAAATGCAAGGTGCTTTGTTGCTTCTATAAAAGTAAACAAGCCTATTCCGCAAATCAATGCGCATCCAACCATTTGAAGGGTAGATTTAGGGTCAATCGGAATTTTAAAGCCATCTATCAACCACATCCAAGCTAATGTAAAGCATACGGTTAGGGTACTTCTTTGGGCTATATATGTTGCAGAATTAACATTTAAACTCGTTTTTCTAATCATCAAATCGACAATTGTAAAACATATATTAATAGTTAAAATGCAAAAAAATAGGGAATGAAAAAGCATGCAAATAATTCTTTACGGGGATTAAAAAGCCAAGTTAATCGATTTTTTCTGGCTTACTTCCATTTTATAAGCTAAAAAAATTATATTTAAACTTATAAAATTCAAATCTAATTAAAAAATAAATGAAATTAAATTTTACTAAAGCCATTTTAGGTTGCACTTTGTTTTTTTCAGCACAATTTGTAGCTGCAAAAAATCCTGCACAATTAAATGTTAATCGAAATGTTTTAGCTCGAAGCTATGCATTGCCTGCAACAGTAACTACTAAAGATTATATAGCTGGTGTAGTAATTGTAAAAATTGTAGCTATTCAAAAAAGCAATTGTACTCCAAATAGTATCGCTATTCCAAGTTTACAAAATGCTTTTGCAAAATTAAATGTTACAAAGGTAAGACAGTTGTTCCCTAATGCATTACCATTGCAATCAAAATTAATGAATGGTCAACAAGCGCCCGATATTACTACACTCTATGAGTTGCATTATGCTGCTGCATGGTCTATTACTGAAGCTATAAACGAGTTGCTTACATCTAAAGCTATCATTTATGCAGAGCCTTCTTTTATTTATCATTTGTCTTATACGCCAAATGATCCTGATACTTTATCACCTAAAAATTATTATCAAAAAATTATTAAGGCTTATCAAGCTTGGAATATTTCTAAAGGTGATACCAATACTGTTATTGGAATTATCGATACGGGAGGAGATTTAGATCATCCAGATTTGGCAGCCAATGTGAAATATAATTATGCTGATCCAATTGACGGCATCGACAATGATAATGATGGTTATATCGATAATTTTAAAGGTTGGGATTTGGTTGGCGCATCTGGTGCTAATTTTGTGCCGGATGGTGATCCGAATGTGCAAATGGGTGGTAACGACCACGGAGTGCATGTTGGTGGCGATGCTTCGGCGGTAGCCGATAATAATACGGGTATTGCGGGTATTGGTTTCAAGTGTAAATTGTTATTCGTTAAATGCGCACCGGATCCATACGAAAACGCAATTTATTCGGGTTACGAAGGTATAGTATATGCGGTAGATCATGGTGCATCAATTATAAATTGTTCTTGGGGTGGTGCTGGTGGAGGAAACTTTGGACAAGATGTTATTAATTACGCCGCAGCCCAGGGTGCTTTAGTAGTGGCTGCTGCCGGTAACGATGGCATAGATGTCGCACAATATCCGTCATCATATGATAATGTATTGTCGGTAGCTTCTACTACTGCAACCGATAGAGCTTCTAATTTTACCACTTATAATTATAGTGTAGATGTATCTGCTCCAGGATCTGGAATTTATTCTACAACTTATAATAATTCTTATAATTCTTACGACGGAACGTCTATGGCTTCGCCTATTACAGCCGGTGCAGCTGCCATTGTAAAATCATATTATCCAAATTATATAGGTATGCAAGTGGGCGAAAAACTAAGAGTAACTTCCGACGATGTATATTCGAAAAGCGGTACCCGTTTTAAAGATAAATTAGGAAAAGGCAGAATTAATTTATACAGAGCCTTAACCGAAACTTCTCCATCAATTAGGATTGTTCAAAAAGATTTTATTGATAAAAATAATGGTGCCTTTGTGATTGGAGATACCATTAGTATGAATTTAAGATTGGTGAATTATTTAGATCCAACAAGTAATTTAATGGCAACGATAAGCTCTACCTCGGCTGCTGTTACGCTATTAAACACAAGCATTAACTTGGGTGTGATGGGAACTTTACAACCACAAGACATTGCTCCTGTTAAATTTATTGTAAAAGCTGGTACTGCAGAAAATACTAAAGTTAATTTTAAAATTGCTTATGCAGATGGTTCTTATGTCGATGCAGAATTCTTTAGTGTAGAAGTAAATATCTCTTCTTTAAATATTGTGGTAAATCAACTACAAAGTACCGCAACGGGAATTGGTAGAGTGGGCTATCGTAATGGAGATGGAACAGGCGGCTTAGGGGTTGTTTACAAAGGCGTAAGCATGTTATACGAAGCAGCCCTAATGATTGGTCAAAATAGTACTACGGTTTCTAATAACGCAAGATCCGAAGCAGCTACACCCGACGAAAATTTTGTGGCTACCAAAAGAGTATCCAAAGTAAGTAAACAAGGTTTTGATTTTTATTCGGAAGGTGAATTCAATGATGCCGCAGCATTACCATCGCAGCAATTATTGATTGCACATCGCGAAATGGCTTGGAGTCAAATGCCAAACGATAAATTTATTATTGTAGAATATAAAGTAAAAAATACGACTGCTACCAAACTTACAGACATGCATATTGGTTTATTCTTAGACTGGGATATTGTCAATTCTGCAACCAATAAAGTGTTATGGGATTCTACTTATAAAATGGGAGTGGCGATGTCTACCACTGCAGGTGATCCAATGGGCGCTGTAAAATTATTATCACACGAAGCGACTGCTAATTTTTATGGACAATCTTATTCCATCCCTGGCGACCCACAAGAAAATGGTTTTTCTATTGCAGAAAAATATTTGACCATGTCTAGTGGAATTGTAAACGAGAGTTTAGGCTTTACCGGAACTGGATTAGATGTGCAATATACTATTGCAGCTGGGCCTTACGAAATTGATTCTGCGGCAGAAGCTACTGTTGCCTTTGCATTTATTGCAGGCGATAGTTTAGCCGATTTGCAAGCAAGTGCGCAAGCAGCTCAAGCAAAATATAATTCTTTAGCAGTGATTTCTTCTGTTGGCAATAATTCTTCAATGGCGCCAATGATGAGCCTTTCACCTAATCCAGCAAACCAACAGTTTGTTTTAGCCTTAAATTTTGCGAAGCCATGTGTAGCTAATGTAATTATTAGAGATCAATTAGGTAGAGTGATTCAGCAATTGCATAATCAACAATGGAATGCAGGTAAAACGCAACAAACAATTAATGTTGCAGGATTTAATCCTGGTATTTACTTTGTAACGATGCAGGCAGATGGAGCAAATATAACCCAGAAGCTAGTGATATATTAATCTAATAAATAAAACAATTGGAAACAAAAAAAGGCTCGAACATTGTTCGAGCCTTTTTTTATGATGTATAAATTACAATGATTAGTTTTTAACTACTCTTGCAACTTTTTCATTTACTTTCACTAAATAAATTCCATTTGTGAAATTTGCTAAGTCAATTGTTCCGTTTGCAGAAACATTTTGTGTAGCAACTAATTTTCCTTCAATAGAATAAATTTTTGCGATGTTAATTTCATTCACATTTAAACCTTTTATCGTAACTGTGTTTGCAGTAGGATTAGGATAAACATTTAAGCTAACCGCGCTTGTGTTATTAATACCTACAGCAGGTTTACTGAAGTAAACATTGTCGATATAACAAATACCTGCACCTGTTGGCGCTCCTGCAAAAATTAACTGAGCGATATGAGATTTATTTGTCAAGTTAGTAAAGTCAGTTAAAGGAATATTAAGACTTACCCATCCATTTTGTGTAGGTGTAAACGTTAATTCGTGCTCTGTATCATCACCACCACCGTAAGCTGCATCTGCACCAAAGTCTACCAATTTAATTCTTAATGTAGTCATGTTTGGTGTCCATACATCTACATTAAAATGAGACATAGTCGAAGCATTGATCAAATTAGCACCAGTAGTTTCGATACCTACAAAATCTAATGCCGAATATTTTTTTACATCATTACCTGCCACTTGCATGTCAGTTAAAGTTGCATTAGACCATGCAGTTCTCCAAGTATCTACACCAACATTGGTATAAGCATTACTGAACATAGAAATTACGTTCGCTGCTAATGCAGTAGGAGTTGGAGCTGCAATAGTTGGCTCTAAAATAGTAGCTGGTTTACTGAAGTACACATTGTCGATAAATACAGTTCCAGTTCCTGATGGATTACCAGAGAATATTAATTGAGCAATGTGACCTGTGGTAGTTAAACCAACAAAATCAGTCAATGGAATACCAAAATCATTCCATCCAGCAATAATTGGAGTGAAAGATAATTCATGTTCTTTGTCATCACCACCGCCATAAGCAGCATCAGCACCAAAGTCCACTAATTTAATTCTGAATGTAGTCATGTTAGGTGTCCAAGCAGCAACATGGAATTTAGTCATGTTGGATGCATTGATTAAATTTGCACCAGTTGATTCGATACCAACAAAATTCAAGTCAGTATATTTTTTTGTATCGTTACCAGCAACTTGTACATCGGTTAAAGTAGCCGCAGACCAAGAAGTTCTCCAAGTATCTACACCCACATTGGTATAAGCATTACTAAACATAGAGATAACGTCTGCTGCTAATGCAGTAGGCGTAGGTGCTGCAGTAGTTGGCTCTGAAACCACAACAGCAGGCTTATCGAAATACACATTGTCAATATAAACTGTTCCAGTTCCAGTTGGCAAGCCAGAAAAAATCAATTGTGCAATATGTGCAGTTGTAGTTAAATTAGTAAAGTCAGATAAATTAATATCATAGCTATTCCAAGCATTTTGTGTTGGAGTAAAAACTAATTCATGGTCTTTATCATCACCACCACCATAAGCGCCATCTGCACCAAAGTCTACTAATTTTACTCTAAAAGTAGTCATGTTAGGCGTGTAAGCATTCACATGGAATTTTGTCATTGCAGATGCATTGATCATGTTAGGTCCAGTAGTTTCAATACCAACGAAATCTAAAGATGAATATTTTTTAGTATCGTTACCTGCAATTTGTATGTCTGTTAATGTAGCATTAGACCAAGCCGTTCTCCAAGTATCAACTCCCACATTCGTATAAGCATTACTAAACATTGAAATTACATCTGCTGCAGCAGCAGTAGGTGTTGGCGCTGCAGTAGTTGGATCTGAACTTACAGAACCAGCACTAAATGTAATGTTGTCTACATAAGTGTCGTTATTTGTAGTTCTTGCTTGAAAGTCTGGGAAAATAATTATTTGATCATTCGTTTCGCCAATTTTACCGGCAAAGTTAAATGTCAATTCTTCCCATTGGTTAATGACAGTATTCGCTACTTTTATTTCACCAGTTGATCCACCACTTGGTGTAGCAAATTTAATTCCAACATCAGAAAGGACTGATTTGTAAACCATCATTTTAACTACACAATTAGCCGAAGATAAAGTGAAAGAACCAATGCCAGCTCCATGCGAGCTTTCGTAACCAGCCCATGGCTGACCAGCTGTAGTAGCTGTAAATTTACAAACAGTTGCTGAACTGTTTATACCTGTTGTGCTTGGATTTGCAGCCATTGTAATAGCAGGGTTTGCCGTGCCATTTTCAAAGGTAGTCCATGTCCATGCATTCCCAAATGCACCTGTTTCGAAGGTGATGGGCGCGTTTTGAGCAAATGCCATACTCGATAGCATCATCAAAAATAAAAAGGAGATTTTTTTCATAATTGTTTTTTTAAGTTATTCTTTGTTTTTTTTAATTGGGTAAGTATTGAAAATTTTTAATGATGATTTCGTGTGTTAAGCCATTTCTTGGTGCGGCGCCATTCAGCAGCCAAAAGTTAAATCGAACATTTGTAGAATCACCAGGGCTTGGAATCACCATTGGATCCGAAACCCTACTGCCTTCTATTTTTTTTCGGCTAATATTATTTTTTGTAAATACACGGTATGAAATTTGTTGTGTACCAAAAATACTTTCTCCAACATAACTTTTCCAAACAATACTATCTGGCGTCCACTGCATGGTATAGGTACAAGCACTTGCATTATATTTAGTTGGAATAAAGGGTTTGTGTGTGCGTTCTGCATATGGCGCAGGATTGCTAAAAATAACTGGCTGCACGCTATACGTTACGGGCAAAGTATCGTTTGCATCTCCCCATTTTGCAAATTCAATGTCTACTTCCGAATTACCAGCTTTTTGGAATGAGTAATCATCCCAAGTAAAAAAACCAAACACTGTCATGGGGTCAAAATTTCGAATGTCTGTTTCGCAAGTCATTTGATAAGTGCCATAGCCAAATCTTTTCGTACTGATAATTTCACTGCATTGCCAAAATCCATTTTTTTGTTGAATTTTTAAATGCAATTTTTCTTGGTTGTCTACCCATGCAGCAGTACTATCTCCTAAAAAACGATTAGGCCCAGGACCTACAGGTGTTATTCTGTTTTTGTATTTAAAATAATAGCCCGAAAAATATAAATCGCCTTTTTCTTCATATAAGTTTGCAGGAGCAGACTGTTCGCAGCCATAACCTAGCGCAACTAAAGCCAATAAACTAAATATTTTATATTTTTTAATTAACATAAATTCTTTTGGTTTCGTTTTGTATCATTAAATCAAATTCGCCAGCTTCTGTTACTCTTTTCAATTGCTTGTTGATAAATGATAAATCATTTTTATGAATTTGGAAAGTGATTGTTTGTTGCTCGCCTGCGGCTAAGTCTATTTTTTTAAATGCTAATAGTTTTTTTACAGATGGGCTTATCGAGGCAACTAAATCTGCATAATAGATTTGCACAACTTCTTTGCCTTTCATTTCACTCGTATTTTTAACCACTACACTTACTTGTATCGAATCGTTATCGTTTAACGTGTTTTTAGAGACCACCATACCGCTATAGTTAAAGTTGCTATAACTCATTCCAAAACCAAAGTCAAATGCTGGGCTGTAGCCTTTGTTGCTAAAATCTACATTGATATTTTCCGCATATTTGCGGTCGTAATGTAATAAGCTATTGGCATCGGCAGGGTAGCTAAATGGTAATTTTCCACTCGGGTTTGTTTCGCCAAATAAAACCGATGCAATGGCTTTTCCGCCTTCGTCACCTGGTAAATAAGCATAGACTATTGCATCAACTAAAGGAATAATATTTTTTAAAATTCTTGGTCTATTAAAGGTACACACTAAAATTATTGGCTTGTTTAATTTACTCAAGGCAATTACTAAATCTTCTTGTGCTTTTGGTAAATATAAATTATCAATATTCCCTGGTATTTCTGTCGAAGGGGTTTCTGCTAAACAAATAATTATTTTGTCTGCATTTTTGGCTTTAGCTAAACAATCATCGATATTAATAATTTGATCAATACTAGTGCCTAAAGCGTAGGCAACTCGATTAGCACCTGCAATTTTTTGAATAGCAGCCAAGGTGGTTAATTTATTTTTAGTATTAAAATTAGTGTCGACTCCTTGCCATGTATGCGTCCAAGCGCCATTTAAATAATTCAAACTATATGCTCCAGGGCCGCAAACAAAAACCGATTCCTTTTTATTTTTAAGGGGAAGGGTTTGCTTATTATTTTTCAAGAGGGTGATACATTCATTTGCTACTGCTAAACTTTTTGCAGCGTGTTCGGCTGAACCAAATAGTGGATACTTTGTTTGGGTATCTTTATTCTCAAATAAACCTAGCTCATATTTCAAAGTTAAAATTCTACTCACCGAACTATCAATTCGAGACATGGGGATACGGCCTTCTTTTATTAATTCAATGAGTAGGTCTGTGAACTGGTAATCGTTCGGTGTCATACTCATATCTATGCCAGCCATGATGGCCATATAAACTGCTTCTTTTTTAGTGGCAGCTACATGGTGCATATCTACTAGTTTGTAGATGTCTTCCCAATCTGTAAGCGCAACACCTTTGAAGCCTAATTCATTTCTTAATAGCGTAGTTAAAATATCGTAGTTCGCATGTACAGGCGTTCCGTTTATATCGGCAGAATTAATCATGACTGTTTTGGCGCCTTGTTGAATAGCTGTTTGAAAAGTAGGTAAGTAATACTCTCGCATTTCTCTTTCCGAAAGCCAAATTGGCGTTCTGTCTTTTCCACTCAATGGCATGCTATAACCTAAAAAATGTTTCATGCAAGCCGCAACATGATAAGGGCTGTATTGATTGTCGCCCTGAAGCCCGCTAATAGCAGCTACGGTCATTTTATTAGCAAGTAATACATCTTCGCCAAATGTTTCAAAAAAGCGTGACCACAAAGGTTGTCTGCCTAAATCTAAAACAGGCGAAAAATTCCAAGGTATACCAGATGCCCTAGCTTCGTAAGCTGTTACTTCATAGCCTTGTTTTACTAAGTCGGGGTTCCAAGTTGCTGCTTGTGCAATTTGTTGTGGAAATAAAGTGGCACCAATGGTGTAGTTGTTTCCGTGAATGGCGTCGATTCCAAAAATAATTGGAATTTGCAGTTTGGTATTTTTTGTTTCTGATTGAATGGCTGCAAATATTTTTTGCCAATTCTCCCGGCTAATTGTACCACTACCACAGCCTACATTTAAAAAAGACCCAATGTGATACTGACTAATCGCTTTCTTTAATTTGGCTTGATTGATGGATTGCGGTTGTGTTAAATTACAAACATCACCATTGGCAATCAGCCCTAAGTCAAGCTGTGTCATTTCTCCAGCCTTTTCTTCGATGCTCATTTTACCAATTAAAGCGGCAATATCAATTTGTTTCTTTTGTGCAAACACCGTTAGGTTACAAAAAATCAAAGCAAAGAATAAAGTATTTTTAATGCGATTCATTTTACAATCTCACAATTTTAATATCATCTAAATATATTTCTCCATCACCTTCTAACTGAATAATAAATTGCTTTACTTTTTCGAGGTCGAAACTTTTGGATTTAAAATCAAATTTTTTCAAAGGAATACTTACCGTAGTCCAGTTTTCTGAATTAAATTCGCCGGAAGCTTGGCTCATTTGGAAACCAACAAAACTTTGCACACCCGAATAATCTTCGAAAGCAAAAGCAACCGGAAAATTTTTAAAATTTCCATTCACCGACTTTATTTTCATTTGCACGGCGCAGTCTTCGCTTACATCTAGCATGTCTTTAGCCATCCAGCTATTCCAACCAAATCCAATACCAATCCATTTGCATCCACCAGCAATTTTATCCCATTTAACTTTTAATCCAGCCTTGCCATTAAATACATAATATCGTTCTGTACTTAGACTTACACAATTCCGTTCGGGCGAAACCCAAACACTATTATCGTAATCGTCTTTAAAAATATGAACCGCTTTAAACCCGTTAATTTCTTCTGTATTTAGTTGAGCGTTTTGGTCATATAAAGTTTTCTCTTGCACTTGAACCATAGTGCTACACGCACTCATCGTAAGTGTGAGAAAAACGAAACTAACTATGTAAATTATTTTATTCATTAAAGGTCTAGCGCTTTATTTTGAGTAAACGAAATTAAATCAATTTTACACCTAGCAAAACCTAAGTTTGGATCGGCTAATTGCAAAAAAGAAATCTTGCCAATTTTATCTGGATTGTGTTGCTTGTTGCCATTAGGACTTGCTGGATTTCCATTCACCAAGGTTACAATATCTGCATACTTCACCGAAACCAATCTCCATCCAACCCAGTTTACATCCACACTGTAGTCGTATTCATCTTCTTTGGTGGGATCAAACACACCATCACTATTTTCATCTTCTTTAAATTGAAACAAGGCTTTGGTCATGTTTGTTTTTGGATCTGGATCACCATAAATCAAAACATTAAAATATTCAGCCTCTGGGTTGTTGCTCAAAGGGAAAGTGACATTGCTATTATAAGCACTGGCATTAAAGTCGACTAAACCGATTAACCAATCCCAGTTTACAGTTCCGCCCATATTTAGGTATTTTGTACCTTCTGGTGCAAAATTATCTGCTTTTACCAAACATTCCATGCTTGCGCCAGATTGAAAAAACTTGGTCCATTTTGGGTCTAAGCCATTTTCGAAATTGGCAACCATTCTTGCGCCGCTAGGAAGCAATTTAGTTTTTGATATACTAATGGTGGTGCTGGCACTATCGTCTTCGCTAGCGATTAACAGCGTTGCGGTACAGTTCTCTGTTTTAAATAATGGGAATAAAGTGGTGGATCCATTCCAAGTAGCGTTGCTCGCATCAATCACTTTACTTTCTCCGCTAATAATTTTTGTTGATTTTGAAATAGAACCTTTGATGGTAATTTTCCAAGAAACTATTTTATTAAAGCGAGCCGAAAAAATAGCATTGCTATTTTCGAAATCTGCCGTTGCCTTATCAACCTTAAAAGATTCGAGTATGGCAAACTTGCTATTGATTTCGTTGATACTTGGGCCATCGAATGTGTTTTCTTTCCTGCAAGCGCTCAGTCCAATGCTTACTAAGCCAACAAATAATAATAATGTCTTTTTCATATTATAATAAAATATTATAGATTAAACCAAATTGATTGATTTTAAAATCAGCCATTGCTTTGTTATTGAGCTCCGACCGATCTTGATAACTACTTTGTTGTAATAAGGCACATAAATAAGCTTTTGGACTAAAATTAATACGCAAACCTACAGCGGCTATTTGTTGCGTAAGGTTATAATTACTATTCCTGAAATAAGTGACTTCCGAATAATCGTTTCTTTCGGTAATAAAACTGTTTCCGTTATTTTGTTGTTGCACAAAGCCAGCTAAAAATTCAAGATCAGGAATAATTTCATAGTTCATACCCAAGCTTACTTGCAAGTTTTTATAATCGATATTTTCAGTGGCATAAATACTATTTCTATTGGTTTGCTGTAAACGCAATCCTACTTGAACTTCCAATTTATTTGCTAAGCCAATGAGTGTATGGAACGGAATTTTGCTATTTAATTTTATTTGGCTAAAGGCCTTTAAAGCATCCGAACCCTGACCCCTAATTTCGTTTAAACGGTACACCTCGGCTTGTACATGAATTTTGTTTTTACTTTGGAATTGTAATTTTCCATAAGCGCCCACTCTATTAAAAGTAGCTAAACCAAAAGGAAGAATATCGTTGAATACTTCGTTCTCCGAAGCAAGCGAGGTGCTAATGGTTCTGTTATAAATATTATCATTACCAATCATGTCAATTAAAGTAATGGGTCTTAATTGTTGATTGTTTGTAAAGCGATTAAAAAATAACGTTGGCGAATTGTAGTTCACATCTTTGCTCTGCGCGCCAATGCTTCTAAAATCTGGGCCCACATTTAAATAACCTACACTAATGTGGGTGTTAAAATAAGCTAAATAAAGTTTTGCATAGGCATTCACAAAATAATCGTTTAATACTGGCGCCAAAGTGTCGGCAGTATAATTCCAATTACTGATACCCGCTTCGCCGGCAAGTTTCAGCGTGTTTTGTGCAATGGCATGATTGATCGACCAATCAAAAGTGTGTATGGTATTACTGAATAAATTATTATTAGCAGTTGTTCCTTTTAAATCGAAGGTAGAGTTGTAAGTATATCCAAAACGAAATTGATTGCTTTGTAAAATATTGATATTACCGCCAGTCATCAGACGCTCATTCACATTCGCAAAATTAGTGGCATTCAATCGCGTAACAAATCCATTGAAATTAATTTCTTTTAAGAATTTGGAGAAGCTTAAACCAAAATCAACATTAGCGCCTTGCATTCTCCATGTATTGTTTTGATAAAATTGTTCGTAAGAAACAATATTTTGTTGCAGCTTAAAAACACTCGGCATAGAATCTAATTGATCTGCATGATGATTGTATAAAGTGAATTGGCTTTGTCTTAAATTTAAATCACCAATTTGGTATCTCAAGGCATTGCCAACAACTCCTTTAACCCACAATTGTCTAACATCAAACTGTACACCAGATCCCCAAAAACCACCGTAATTATTTTTAATACGGAACATTCCCATAATTTCGGTTTGTTTATTCGGCTGAATATTGAATCCTAAATCTAGTAGGGTATAACCACCATAATTATTCTTAGCAGTTGTGGTATCGGCAAGGGTATCGCTTACACTTAAAGCATTGCTAAACACCGAAGACCTAGCTCCGCCAATAAAACTAAGTTTCCTAGCTTTTTGCGAATATCCTTGTAAACTTGCCAAGGCAAGTACAAAGAAAAATATCGTTTTTTTGTTCATCATCATTTTTTAAAAAAACATTTTTACTTCTACCGTAGTTTCAAATCCCCTATATTGGTCATTGGCATAACTACTGTCTTTATAATCCATCCAGCGTTGTCTTAAATATAATCCCGCCGATTTACTCAATTGAATATCTAAACCTGTTGCAATACTATAACCCGTTTGATTTTTTGGTCTGCTGCTTTGCACATCAATTGCAGTTTGGTAGTTTGCAATTATTCTTTCTAAACTCAGGTAGTTGTTCCAAATAACTTTAGGGCTCAACACATAGTAAGATTCTATTTGATGGCAATAATTTCTAACTAGGGCTCTTTCTGTAAACACCATCAATCCGCCATCTTTTAGGCTACTCATACTTGAAAAGTTTTGAACAGAATTAAACGAGCCTAAATAAAATAAATACAAATCTTTGTTTGCTAAAACGGTTTTGTATTTAGAATTAATTTCTATCGTATTGAAATATTTTTTTTGATTCGGTAATCCAGTGGTGGTATTGATATCTGTAATATTTAATGTTTCAAAAACATTACGATAAATTTTATTCAAGTTTTTATAAGGCCCTACATTGCTAGGGAATCCCCATCTCCAAAATCTCGATAAGGCTAAGCTGTTAAAGGCATGCGAATAAGTAATACCCGGCGAAAGGTTTTCTAATTCCATTGAAGAACTGTAGCCAATAGAATTTTTCAATCTTCCAAAATTTAATTGCGAATTAATTTCTATTCCTTGTCTGTTATTAGCTAATTGGCCTATTGGCAAAATGGCACTCGACACCGGAATTAAAACGGCTTGCGTTAAATTGGAATTGTATTGAACACTTTGCTGTATAGAAGAGTTGATAAACACCGCATTGTTATTGAAAACGCGAGGGCTTACTCTGTAAAAATGAATTTCTGTTGGATATTGATCTGCAATTGGGTAAGCTAATTTAACAGAAATAGCTTCGCCGTATTTGGTATAGTTTTGATTGATATTGGTGTTACCCATTCCAACTTCTGCCCAAATCTTTAGTCTATCAATGTAATGGGTAATTTCTAAAGTATGAACCGAAAATCCAGTGGTATTTTCGGAAAGAGAATCTAGGTAAGTATTGTTATTGAAAGAATTGGCAGAAATGGCATTTTGATGTTGCTTGTAAAACTTAGTTAGTTTTCCACCAAATGAATTATTGGGTAAAGCAAGTACGCCACCATCAAATTGTGTTTTACCAGTCATTAAACTAAATGAAAAATCATTTGGTAATTGTGCGCCGTCTACAATTAAACCTTGAAAGGCTTGGTTTCCCCAACGTTGGTCTTGGTTAATAGCACCCGAGTTAAAAAAATCAACATACCTCGAATCCATCGAAGCCGTGTTTGGATCCCATGGGTTTCTTTCGAATAAACTATAACGATTATATCCTTTGTTAGCTTGAAAAGTAAATGGAGAGAGTAGGTGCCAATTAATACCACCCGTTCTAACATTAAATGTACCAAATGAGGTATTAAAATTACCAAATAAATTTACACCTAAATTTAGGCCTTTCACATTTTCTGTTTGGCCTAAGCCCGTCATCGGAGCCCACATAAATAAGTCGGTTCCAAAAGAAGTTTTACTCGATGCAAAACCTTTTATGTTGAGCATTAATTGTGGAATTTGACTATCGTCACCTACAAAAATATTTCTTTTGTTATTTTCTAAATGAGGATAGGTAACCGACATGTCTCTATAATTGGTGATAAAGCGATAATATCCATTTACTTCTAATCCTTCTAAAACTGCTAGCGCAGATTTTGGAAATACACCTTGTCCATTATTTTCAACCGAAACAATGGTAACTACTGAATCTGCTTTTTGCTTTTCTTTACTTTCAAAAGCAATTGCATGCGCCGAAAATCCAGCACTCAGCAAGTAAGTTATTAAAACAATTTTCTTTAATTGTTTCATATTATTCTTTGAAATTATTCATATCGGTGTATTTGAATTCAATGAATTTTCCTTGAGGTTCATCTGCACCTCTAGCAATTACTTTGAACGGAATATTCGCATAAGCCATTTTGTTTTCATAGGTAACTGAAACAAAAAGCCTGTAGGCGCCTGCGTTTTGGGGCGCTCTAAATTTTATTAGATTTTTTTGTGAAGTCTTTTTAATCAATCCAGTTATTTCTGTTGCCGCATCTTCTACATCACCACCCGATTTTTTATCGGTGCTTTCTTCAATAATGCGCCAGTGGTAATTTGCTTTTTCCATGCTTACATTTTCTGCAAGTTGAATATTGATATTGGCATCGAAAATACCAGCTGATTTTAGTTCAATATTATCTGTTGCTTTTTGTTGATCAACCTGAAAGTTTAGAATAGTGGGAGCGGGGTTTGTTAAAGCTTTACCCGTAAAAACTTCTTCGAGTGCATCGATGGGTTCGGTTGGAATATTATTTTTTGAAAACAAGCCATACCAGGTTTCGGTATACTCTTGTTTGGCGCCCCATAAAAATGCATAAGAACCTAAACAAGTATTCGAGTTTTTCTCGATGTAATTTTTATATCGATTGAAATAGACTTCTTTTTTTTCTGTGCTGTTTTGTTCTATCGAAACACCCCATTTAGTTTGTGGCGATTCCCAATGACCATTAGGACCCCATTCGGTAATCATGTATGGTCTATTCCATCCGAACTTTGCAATATGATTGGGCACATTTCCAATATCGCCATAAGTATTAATCGAATAAATGTCGATATCTGGACAACGAGCGGTAATAAAAGCAACTTCTAAAGAGTCTAGGCCTGCAGTAACCGTTGTGGTTGGGTGATTGGGGTCGGTTTGGTGAATGTACTTTGCAATATCTTGAATGGCGTTCCAAACATTCGGGTTGGTATAGTTTAAATCCACTTCGTTTCCCACTCCCCAAATTAATAAGGCAGGATGGTTTTTAAATCGGTCAATAACTGTTTTAAAATAAGCCAATTGCTTAGCCACTTTTTCTTGATTATTATAATCGAAGCCATGTCTTTCGTGTTGTAACCATAATCCAAGCATGACTGTTAAGCCGTTGCGTTGGGCTTCGTCCAATACTTCTTGCGCACGCTCAACGCCCCATGTTCTAACAGAGTTAGCGCCTATGGCCACTATTTTTTCCATGTTCACATCACCACCCACACCTTTTATATAATAAGGTTTTCCATTTCTTTGCAATTCAAAACCATAACTTGTTTTCACAACTTTGGTTTGTGCTGCAAGAGAAATTCCTGACAACAAAAAAAGGCTTAAAATGATTAATTTTTTATTCATGCTAATTCAAATATAACATATATATGTGTAAAAATGTATTAAATACACTAAGCCTATTTTTATTTAATTAAAATACTGATTATTAATATTTTAGTAAATTATTTTTAATAAAAAAGCGATTTTAGACGATCAATACTTTAAATTCCTTCGAATTAAAATAAATCTGTTAAAAATGCCCTAATCTTAATAAACAAGCCTAGAGGCCATCTTGTTTTTTTTATTCTTATTTAATGTTCAAATAAAATATATTTACAATTCAATCAATAAAAATAACATGCAAGAAAACAATCATTCTAGTGCTGCAAAATTGCAAGCAACAAATTACGGTGCATTAAGTACCCTTATTACCGTGTTTTTTTTCTGGGGCTTTATTGCCGCAGGAAATGGTGTTTTTATTCCTTTTTGTAAAGATTATTTTCACCTCGATCAATTTCAAAGTCAATTAGTCGATTATGCATTTTATGTAGCTTATTATATTGGTGCCTTAGTTATTTTTATGATTAGTAGTGCTACTGGAAAGGATTTGGTGGGTTCTTGGGGTTATAAAAAAAGTATCGTATATGGTTTATTGTTTAGTGCAATTGGGGCTATAGCCATGATTATTGCAGTAAATGCAAATACATTTTCAGGTATGTTGGTGGGCTTATTTATAGTGGCGCTTGGTTTTAGTTTACAGCAAACTGCAGCCAATCCATTTGCCATTTCATTAGGCGATGAATCTACTGCAACCGGAAGAATAAGTTTAGGTGGTGGAATCAATAGTTTTGGAACCATGATCGGTCCAATCATTGTTTCTTTGCTTTTATTTGGAACAGCTGCAGCAACAGAAGAACAAACAAAAAATCTGGGATTAAATAACGTGAGTTTTATGTATGCCGGTGTTGGTGCCTTGTTTGTTGCCGCCGCCGCATTATTTAACTTTAGTAAAAAAGTACCAGCAGGCTTAAACATCGAAAAGCAAGAGCCTGCAAACAAAGCATTGAATGTTTTATTAATTATTTCAGGTCTATTAATCTTTATGTTTATTCCAGTATTCAAAAGTTATATTGGATTAGCTACAGATTTATCTTCAACACAACAATATGACTTAGAATTATATCGATTCAAATGGTTATTAGGCGCATTGTTTGTGATTATTTTTGGTATGTTATTTTCTTTTCAATCTGCCAAAAAAAATCCACAGGGTTGGGGTGCCATGCAATACCCACAATTGGTATTAGGCATGTTAGCCATCTTTACTTACGTTGGAGTAGAAGTTGCTATACAAAGTAATTTAGGCGAATTATTAAAACTAGATTATATGGGTGGTTTTGCATCCTCACAAATATCTCCTTATATCAGTATGTATTGGGGAAGTTTAATGATTGGCAGATGGGCCGGAAGTATCAATGTTTTTAACTTGTCTAATCAAACCAAACGTTTATTATTATTGGTGGTGCCATTGCTTGCCTTTGGTATAATTATTGGCGTAAATGTTTTGGCACAAAAAGATATGTCGCCTTTATATGCTTATGTACTTTGCGTAGCCATTTTAATTGCCGCATTTTTTATCTCAAATGATAAACCTGTTAAAACTTTATTGATCTTTAGCGCATTAGGCATGGTCTCTATGTTAATTGGTTTATTTACGCAAGGACAAATTGCAATTTATGCTTTGTTGAGTGGCGGTTTATGGTGTAGTATTATGTGGCCGAGTATATTTAGTTTATCGTTGGCTGGTTTAGGAAAATACAGTACGCAAGGATCTGCATTTTTAGTGATGATGATTTTAGGCGGAGGTATTATTCCACCATTACAAGGCAAGCTAGCCGATATGATTGGCATTCATCAATCTTATTGGGTAACGGTAATCTGCTTTGCATATATCGCATTTTTTGCCATTGCAGTTAAACGAATACTAACCAAACAAGGAATCGAATACGATAGTCCTGCTACAAGCGCACATTAAAAAAAAAGAGCGGTCAATAATTATTGGCCGCTCTTTTTTTTGAAATAAAAAATTAGGATTTTAAAAAACAAGTTCTGCATCGCGGCTCGTAGTTTTCTTTTTCGCCCAATAAAACTTGCGTATCAATATTTACAGTTCTAAAAGAATGACTAGCTGGTTGTCCGCATTGCACGCATACCGCCTGCACTTTAGTTACTTGCTCTGCAATAGCCATCAATGCTGGCATTGGGCCAAATGGTTTGCCCAAATAATCCATGTCTAATCCTGCAACAATTACGCGAATACCTTTACTTGCCAATTGTTCGCAAACAGCAGGCAAGGCCTCGTCAAAAAATTGTGCTTCGTCTATTCCAACTACTTCGGCATTATTTAATAATAATAAAATGGCTTCTGCGTTATTTACAGGAGTCGCGTTAATTGTATTTGCATCATGAGAAACAATGGCTGTTTCGTTGTAACGAATGTCTAAGCTTGGTTTAAAAGTTTCAATAGTTAATTTTGCGTATTGCGCTCTTTTTAAACGGCGAATGAGTTCTTCTGTTTTGCCCGAAAACATGGAGCCGCAAATTACTTCGATGCTGCCTTTGTGTTGAAATATGCGTGCTTGATTTTCTTGAATGGGGCTCATCTTACAAATATAATAATTGAAATCGCATGAAAATGAGATTTTTGAATTAAATTTGCTTTGCTGAATAAATAAAAAGATGATGAATAAAGAAATATTAATAGATAAGATTGCTTTTATTTCGGAAGAATTACAAGTGCAATCAATGGATTGGCTCAAAAGAGGCTATCAAATAACGCCACTCGAAGTGGGGGTATTTCTTTCTAATATTAATTATTTAGCAGAACAGGCTAATTATTTAAATCATTATTTAAAAACCGTAGAAGGATTGCCAGGTGTTCCTGTTGCGGCAATGCCGATCAACAATACAGCAAGTAACATAGAAACTTTATCTGCCGCAATAGCCAATGCGGCTCCAGCTTCAACTAATCAAACAAATGTCAATCAACAGCCCGAAATCACTTTACACGAACGCTTGAGCGAGCAAACAAGCACTACCTCTTTAGCCGATACACTAAAAAGACAAAGCAGCATCAAAGATTTGTCTTTCAGTGT
>CANNIS010000018.1 GCA_947505035.1 Sphingobacteriales bacterium | reverse complement strand
CCGCATCATGGTCGCCAGATAAAACCATTAACTCAAATTTATTTTTAAGCCGCATGATTAAACTAGCAAAACCATTTCGATAAACATGTTTTATAGAAAAATAACCTTTAATAGTATGATTGAATTCAATATAAACGATACTTTCTCTTAACAAGCCATTTTGTATTACCCCTAAAATAAATTGTTCGGAACCCACTCTAATTTTAAAATGCGGATAGCTTGCTATCATTCCCTTGCCTGGAATCTCTTCAAAAGTAGTTAGTTCAATAATGCTATCATTTTTGATAAAGTCATAAATTCTTTTGCTTAATGGATGCGCAGAATTCTTAAATAACGCTTTTAGTAATTGGTTTTCTTGAGTAGAAAGTGGCGCACCTTTATACACTACATCAGCAAATTTAGCTTCTGTAATGGTGCCTGTTTTATCAAAAACAATGACATTTATTTTAGCTAGTTTTTCTAAAATGCTCGCATTTTTAAGGTAAAATGCTTTTTTACCTAATTGCCTAATACTGTTACCGTGGGTAAAAGTTGCAGCTAAAAGCAATGCGCATGGGCATGCGATAATCAAAGTTGTTGTTAAAGCATTGATGGCACGGGAGAAGTCTTGTGGCAACCAATAAAAAAATGCAGCAGCAGTAATTGCAAATAAAAATAAGGTAAAATATTTACTAATGGTTTGCACAAAGGTATATTGTTGCGTTTCTCTTTCTTGAAAAACTTCTTTATTCCATAATTTAGTTAAATAACTTTGCGAAACTGTTTTTAAAACTTCTAAAGACAAAGAGCCGCCAACTTGTTTTCCACCTGCATATAACAATTCCCCTCTATTCTTTTCGACAAGCTCAGCTTCACCAGTTACAAAACTATAATCAATTTTTCCAGCACCTTTTAGAAGCATAGCATCTACAGGAATTAATTCGTTATTCCTAACCAGAATATGATCGCCTTGCTTTAAATTATTTACTGGAACAACTTCTTCGATTCCTTTATTAATTTTAATGATTGATAATGGGAAAAAAGATTTATAATCTCTATCAAAAGAAAGCGTTTCGTATGTTCTATCTTGAAAATAACGACCAATAAGCATAAAAAATACAATACCGGTCATGGAGTCGAAATAGCCGGCCCCATTGCCATATAACAATTCATACACACTTCGCCCAAAAGTAATTAGAATGGCTAATGCAATAGGTAAATCGATATTTAAATAGCCTTTTAATAAGCCTTTAACACCAATAATAAAAAATTCTGATGCGGCATAAAATAAAACTGGCAAAGAAAGTGCCATGGAGAGATAGCCAAAATAATACTTAAGATTTTCTTGATCGAAATAGTTTCCTAATGAAAAATATTCTGGAAAGCTGAGCATCATAATGTTTCCAAAAGCAAAACCCGCTAAACCAATTTTAAATATTCTTATTCGATTAATAGGATTGCCTTTATTACCTTCTGCGCTTGCTAAACTAATATGTGGCTCATAACCTATTTCGGCCATTAAAGTAGCGATAGCGGCTAAAGATGTTTCCGACTCTTTAAATGAAATTGCCACTTCTTTTCTGGGAAAATTAACGGCAGACTGCATAACACCAGGATTTAGGCGATGCATATTTTCTAATAAATAAACACATGAGCTGCAGTGCATGCTAGGCACATGAAAGGTAATGTGCGTTTCTATCCCATTACTAAAAGTAATAAGTGATGCTTTTAAATCTGCATCCTCTAGGTATTTATATTCATCGTGGTTTTTTTGAAACCTGCTGATGCCTGGATTTTGATCTAAAGTATAATAAGTACATAAATTATTTTCTGATAATAATTCATATACCAAACTACAGCCTTCACAGCAAAATGGCTTGTCGTCAAAAGTGACTAAATGAGTTTCGCAATCCTCCCCGCAATGATAACAGATTTGATCGGCAGCGGTTTCGGCACTATTTTTTTGCATATGCAAATTTAATTAGCCGGCGTATTTAAAAATATGATAAATGTCATATCTTAAAGCAATGTTAATCGTGAATATTTGCCACTTTTAACAATCCTTGAACATCAATGATTTGAATTTTCCTACCTTCAAAAGAAACTAGTTTCTTGGATTTAAATTCGGATAATAAACGGATTGCGGTTTCTGTTGCAGTTCCAACCAAAGTTGCAATCTCTTCTCTAGAAAGGCTTACAGACATAGTAATCCCATCTGATTCTAGTCCATATAATTCTTTTAAAAAAAGCAAAGACTCTGCCATTCGCTCTCTTACCGGTTTTTGTGCAAGGTGTAAAATAGACTCTTCTGCATGCTTCAAATTACTAGACAATAATTTAATGAGTTGAATAGAAAAATTTGAATCTTTCTCTATGAGGGAAAAAATTACATTTTTAGGAATAAAACAAATAGAAGTGGTATCTATGGCGGTTGCTGAATTCGAATATTTTTCACCGGCAAGCATAGCCCTATAACCAACTACGTCACCTTCTTTTGCAAATCGTACAATTTGCTCTCTCCCTTCATCTCCCATTTGATGAATTTTTATTTTGCCAGTATTTACACAAAATATACCATGAGGATAGGCGCCTTCTGCAAATAATTGTTGCCCCTTTTCCAATGATTGGCACCATTTATTTTCATTAATTATCTTTACTTCATCTGGTGCAATTTGACAGAAAATAGACTTATAGCGAGCATGGCAATGTTCGCAATCGTGTTGTATCTCTTCCTTTTTGGCCATGGTGTTTTTTGGAATAAAACTAAATATAACAAGAAATAGGCTTATCGCATGATAAAGCTCGGAATAGTTGAGAAATACCCCCATACAACCTTTTCAGGGTGGTACTTAAGATTTGACCCGTAAGTTATTTTAAAAATAAACTAGTTTACTGCGAATTTTAAACTAGATATCCTATTCCCGTCGAAAACAGCTAAATAATAAATACCTATTGGGTATTCGGAAGTGTTTAACGTAAAGCCAGTGTTAGGCACTACCTCTTGATAAATTATTTTACCGATTGCATTAGTGACTGTAATAAAAGGTTCTTTTGAATTTGCTTTCGAATTAAATTGAATATTTAATTGTGTTTGACATGGGTTAGGAGAAATCGAAAGTAGCAATGGGTATTGATTCCAAAGAATGTTTGTTGCAAATTGACCCCCTCTTAACACCCATGTATTTAATCTGGAAGTTTTAGTTTGATAAGTGGTAATGCCAAACTGTGTATCAAAATACCATGCACTTGTAGGTCTGTTAGACAAAGTAGTGGCCGACCAAAATTTCTTTCTGCCAAATACATTAAAATAGTTAGTATTGAGTGCAGGATTTATTGCCGTATTATCTTGAATAGATTGCAACTCTTTGATATTAGGCAAACGCCAATCGCTATAGCCCGACTGCGTTAGCGTGTCTGCATAAGCTAGTGCCTGCTCCCAAGTTAAGGTGTCTGCATAGGGCGTTTTCTGCCAAATTAAATTGGTTAAACTATCGTACACGGTTCCATCTGCAAGTTTAGCAAATCGATCTGCATTGATAAGTTTAGCTTTGAGTGTTCTAACTAATCTTAAATGAAATTTCTTTATGCCTCCAGCACTTATAGTTTCAGACTTTGCATGATTTCCAATACCACCTCCAGCATTTGTTACCCATACTTTTGAATTATCATTTACTTGCAAGTCTGAAGTCCACCAATATTCTGCATTAGTTTTGATAAAATAATTTAAATCTACTGTTGGATTTTGAGTTTGAAAATTTAAAATAGAAAATGCTTCTATTGCATTTGGCAATCGCCAATCTGTGTAGCCTGCTAAAGTACTCGTGTCTGCATAGTTTAGCGCGTTCTCAAATGTCATTTCACCTGCATCTGCTCTTTGCCACATTAAACCAGTCAATGTATCGGTAAGTATTGCAGCGTTATTTAAAAAATAAAATGGTGGATTGATATTGAAATCTGCGTCTTCGCCAAAGGTTAAAGTATAGCTAGTTTGTTGCCCCGTGTCTGGCAATTTTAGCATGACACTTTTTTTATTTTGTGCAATCGCATTTATTGCTAATAATAAAACGAGTAAAAATATTTTAACAGATTTAATTTTCATTAATTAATAATTATTTTTTTATGATACATTTCGTTGTCTGATTTCACTTTTATAATATAGGTTCCTTTTCCTAATTCGCCTAAGGCTAGCGAACTATGTGATGCCTTATCTTGATAAAGTAATTTACCAAGCATATCGTAAATATTTACTTCGTATAAATTTTTATTCCCTTGCTTTCCTGTAAATAAAATTTCAAAATTCCCATTACTAGGATTTGGGAATATCACTAATTCTTTATTTTCAATTGAATTATTTTCGATGGCTGTAGAAATGGTGCATTGCTTAAAACCATTATACATATTAGTAGTTACAACACCTGTAGGTGAAGTATATTTAAAAGTATATACACCATTGGTATTCCATTCGTATTCAACCAAATAGGTTAAGCCCGCTAAAGTATAGGTCAAAGCATATCCGTTTTGATTGACATTAGCTAAAAGGTTTGTGATCACCGCCCCTTTTAATGGTGTACCAGCTGGTCTGATTGGAGAAGCATTTGATTGAGGAATAATTTGCAAATTTGCATCTTCTGTTACACTACCCACCATATTTCCAATCATGTATGGTGCGGTTGTAGTTCCATGATAATGATAAACTCCATTGCTTGCATAGTGTCCGTGATTTGCATCCAAAGTTTGCATATTACTTCCATTCGGTTCTAAAGTACCGTAAACTGCAAAACCGTCGAGTGCATAGGCAATTGGATAGGTTAACGGAGAAGTGCTGTATAAATGTAGTGGTGCAGTATGGTAATGATAATCATCTGCCCTGCCGCAATGCCCGCCCCAATAATCTAATTGCCCATCTAAAAATGCATCAACACCTGTATTGGTATAAGGGTTAAATATGGCAACTCCGTTTACTGCAATAGCCACAGCACCTTTCAAAAAATGAAATTGGTTTACTGGAACTGGGTTTGCTGCAATTGTAGGATTCAAAGGTATACTCCAGGCGTTAGTTCCAATATAACATTGGGGAATTGGAAATTGTTGTTGCCAGTTAGTAATTCCTGTCATCATTCCATGCGCAGGAATTCCTTTAGACTCAACCCTAAAATAAGTTGAATCCCAAAATGTATTGACTGCTGGTTTGTAAAAAGTAAATGCAGAATCTATGCTAAGCGGATTGGTTATTGTTTGAAAAGTTCTGATGGCCTTAGCTGTAAATCCTAAAAAGGAAACAATCATTAGGCACACTAAAACTGGAATTATTTTGCTGTATTTATGCTTGTGTTGTAAATAGATAAGCAAGAAAGTTAAGCTTAAAAAAAGAAATAAAAACGGGTAAAAATTTGATTTTTCTGCAATAGCATTTGCGCTATAACCCTCTCTAGTATTAAGTTTTAAGATATTACTGTTCTTTTGTGCAATAAGCTGTTGGTTAGCAATCGAGAAACTTTTTAACGGAAAATGGGAGATAGTTCCATTTGAGTTTTCTAAGTAAACTTGCGATCCTTTCAACATTAAAAATGAACCTTGCATGCTTTCTCCTGAAACAGTCCATTGCTGCTCAGTTGTATGTGGAAGACTTAAATCGTGCGCTGTTAAATTGTTTTGAAAACTTAACAAAAGGCAAAAGATGAATGCAATTTTTCTCATTAATGGCTTATTTTAATTTTTTCGATTTTACTGAAATTTTTACCCATTACTTTTATAAAATAAAATCCGTCGTATAATTTTCTGACATCAAAATAAGTAATGGTACTGCCTTGTACTATTTTATCTGATTGAATAATTTTACCTTGTAGGTCAACTAATTCCAATTGCACATCTTCGTTTTGTAAACCACCTAATTGAATGGCTACAAATTCTGTTGCTGGATTTGGGGAAACAATGATGCTAATTTTTACAGCATTGGCTAATCCAGTGCTTGGTGAATAGGTGGTAACAGGCTCAGCGATGGTAGTAACTTTAGCCACTACCCTGCTACCATAAAAAGTAGGACCAACTGCATATGGATAAGCTGAGTTCCAATCTTTATTAACTGTTGCAAAATAGCAATAGGTGCCATTAGGGAATTCTGGAGTAATACAAAAACGCCCGTTATGTTCATCTAAATAATCTGTATTTGTATTTACCACAAATTCATAATCTTCTTTGAAATATCCTAATGGATAAGTTGTACTTACCGGAGGTCCAGCTGTTACAGTTGTACCGTTTGCATATTGCGTGCGGGTGCTTATATTTCTGTATTGATAACTTGATTTCATCCTAACAATTCCACCAGTACCATCCAAATTTTTATATCCATATGCTCCGTAAATTGGAAAGCCATCGTAGGCAAAACCAATAAGTGGAGAATGTACATTACTATCAATTAAATATAATCCATCGGCAACATATAAATTACAAACAGTTGAAATCACAGAAAGGTCTAAACTAAATGCACTTGGATTTTGATGGTGATGATAATTACCCATTGCTGGATGTCCTTTAGCACAATCAAAACCTAATCGCTCTGCAACAACGGCATCTCTGTTCCAAACATTATCGCCCATGCCACCAAATGGCCCACCTGCAAGCGTTCCAGTGGAAGCCTTCCAAGACACACCATCTCTATAATCAAACAAAGCAACTCCATTAATAAATAAACCGATGTTTCCGCCAGTAGTACTTACAGGATTTCCTGTATTTTTTATTGGATTCAATGGGAGTTTGAAAATAGCATTTTGACTGGTTGCAATCGATGGATTTCCATCTAAAAAAGGACCAGTTATATATGCTGGAATACCATTTGTTGCTACATAAACATTAGCAGTAGAATACTTTACACTTAATACATTTGCTAAGGTATTATCGTTGATGGGAATATAATTATTTCTTACATAATGTCTGCCCATAATACCAGTTGTATTTTGCAACCAGTTTAAAATTACAGGATTAGTTTGGGCAAATACACTGTGCAAGCCAACTATTAATATTGTTGTTAAGACTATTTTTTTCATGCTATTTAGACGCGGTTTATTCGTTTTTCCTTCGATTCAATAACAATAATTTTTTGGGAAAAGCCAATGCAGGATTAAACAAGAATTTTTGATCGGTAAGTGTAATCAAAAAAGCGGTTAAATCTACCTTTTCAGACTTATTTAACTTAATCTTAATACGCTTATTATTGCTTGTAAGAAGTTGAATATTTTCGTAATGATGGAGCACATCTTGTAATTTACTAAAACGGCCATCGTGCATATAAGGAAAAGTAAAGGCAATATTTCTAAGCGTAGGTACTTTAAAGCAGATGGAGTCTTGGGGATTTTGCGTAATGCGCATACGCCCCATGTCTTTTAAATTTGGATCGATAGCTAAATTGTTTTGCTCAAATTTTAAACTAGTAAAGAGTGGTTCGGCATGACATGTCGCGCAATTTTTTTTAAAAATATGATAGCCGTTTTTTTCTTGTGAAGTAAAAATGGCATTCCCGTTTTTAACACTATCGTATTTAGCATTTGCAGAAACCATTTGCAATAAAAATTGTGTAATAGATTTTAAAAAGCGATCTGTAGAAATTGCATCATCTCCATATGCTTGTTTAAATAAATTTTTATAGAAAATACTACGATTTAATTTTGCTAGTAGCTGATTTAAATCTTCATCCATTTCTAGATGATTAGTAATGGGTGCTAAAGCTTGCATCTCTAAATTATTAATAGCCCCATCCCACATAAAATTTTCGTGCCATGCTAAATTCATAAGCCCAGGTGCGTTCCGAAAGCCAATGCGATCGGCTATTCCATGGCTTAATGCATGATCCACATGTGCAAATGCCGTATAATTACTATGACAACTTGCGCAAGAAATACTACTATCTTTTGATAATATTGGGTCATAAAATAAAGCGCGACCAATATTTATTTTATTTGAATCAAAGGGATTGTTTTGGAAATTATATTTAGGTTTTGGGAAATTTTTTGGTTTTATAAACTCGCTTTCTAAAGGCGCAATAAATGCAATAGAAAAAACTGATAATAAAATAAAAAAAACAAATACCTTATTCATTTGATAGGTTTTGAACTTTAGTACAAGTGGTGTTTTCTGAAAGCAATTTTGCCAATTGCACTGCTTTAAGCTGAGGAGACATTAATTCAAATTGTTTTTGAGCGAAAAAATATTGTAACATGGGCATGAAATTAAAACTCAAAGTATATTTATTATTTGGATAAACTTCGAATGAATTAGTTTGAATAGCATTTAGGTTGCCGGAATAGCCGCCAATATGATATTGAAATGGCTGTTGAACTTTAGTATTTAATATGCCTTCTAATTTAAAATTAATATACCCACTTTGCCAAGCCCAATACATTCCTTTACGAGGGTCTAAGTCGCCGGTTAAAATTCCTGCAACATTAGTGTTACTATCCACCCCAATATTAAATACTACTCGATTATAAACTAGATTTGCTGCTATATTAAATTGGATTGGATTAGGATCGAGCAGATCAACTAAATGCGCCTTAATTGTATCTACAAATACTAATTGCGCTTGATTATAAAATTTAAAATTTGTTAAATAAATGGCGCATTTAGAGATTTTAACGGAATCTTTGAGGTAAAGCTGATCAAAATCCGTTTGCAAAAAGAAAGTTGTTTTTTGTGATTGCGCAGGAGCCTCTCTATATATAGCAACACAGTATAAAAAAAGTAAAATTAGTTTCTTAAAGTACATCCTAATATTTATTTAATTGATTTTTAAAAACCATTAATACAACACATTTAATCTATTTTTTATGTGGATATACTTCGATATTTAAAACAAATTATGCATTTTTAAGTTTTAAAACTACAAAACTAATTAAATATATGTTTGCTAAATTAAAATTTGATTTACCTGCCAGCGTGGTGGTGTTTTTAGTGGCCTTGCCACTATGCTTAGGTGTTGCGCTAGCAAGTGGTGCCCCAATGCTTTCTGGTGTAATTGCGGGTGTAATTGGCGGTGTAATTGTGGGTTTATTAAGCGAATCCCATACCAGTGTAAGTGGACCAGCGGCCGGTTTGGCAGCAGTAATACTAACAGCCATTGGCACACTCGGTAGTTTTGACTTATTATTAATGGCCGGCGTAATAGCAGGTTCCATACAGCTACTCAGTGGAATTTTTAAGCTTGGTTTTATTGCAGACTATATCCCTTCGAATGTAATTAAAGGATTGCTAGCCGCAATCGGTATCATTTTAATTTTGAAACAAATTCCACATAGTTTTGGCTATGATGCAGATGTGGAAAACGACTTTAGCTTTATTCAACAAGACGGGGAAAATACATTTTCAGAACTCATCAATGTCGTAAATCATTTTTCAGGTGGTGCAATTATTGTATCCCTTATTTCATTAGTTGTTTTAATTTATTGGGATAAAACACCCTTAAAAAAATATAATTTTTTACCTGCATCTTTATTTGTAGTAATTAGCGGAATATTAATAAATTTAGTTTTTCAGCGATTTATTCCGAATCTTTATATTGAACAATCACACCTAGTTAATATTCCTAAAATTAATGGTGTTTTATCTTTAGTTACGACTCCAAATTTTGCTAGCATTAGCAATCCCCAAGTTTGGATAGTTGGTTTCACCATTGCCATTGTTGCTTCACTAGAAACCTTGCTTAACCTCGAAGCAGTTGAAAATATTGACCCTCACAAGCGAAAAGCATCTCCAAATAAAGAATTAGTGGCTCAAGGAATTGGTAATATTTTTTCGGGCTTAGTTGGCGGAATACCAATCACATCAGTTATTGTAAGAAGCTCGGTTAATATCAATGCCGGCGCTGCAACAAAAATGTCAGCTATATTACACGGCTTACTTTTATTCGTCAGTGTATTATTTATTAGCCCTTATTTAAATTTAATTCCTATCGCTTCTTTGGCAGCTATATTATTGGTAACAGGTTATAAATTAGCAAAAGTTTCTTTGTTCAAAGAAATGTATAGAAAAGGGCTGAACCAGTTTATCCCTTTTGTTACTACTATTTTAGCCATCGTGTTTACAGATTTATTAATTGGTATTTTAATAGGTTTGGCCGTTAGTATTTTCTACTTAATGAAAAGCAATTTTAAAAATCCTTTTAAAATAGAAAAAGAAGTGCTTGCTTTTGGCGAAACCATTAGAATGGAATTACCCAATCAAGTTTCTTTTTTAAATAAAGCAAGCATAAAAGACACGCTTTGGTCTATTCCGGAAGGATCTAAACTTATAATTGACGCCAACTATTGCGATTATATTGATAATGATGTATTAGAAATTATTGAAGATTTTAAGTCTACTGTTTCTAAAGAAAAAAATATCAAACTAAATATTGTAGGCTTAAAAACGATGTATCAGCTCGATGATCACATTCAGTTTGTCAATGTTTTAGACAAAGAAAGTCAAGGAAAATTAAAGCCCGAAGAAGTGCTAAGTTTATTAAAATTGGGCAATGAAAGATTCCTAAAAGGAAAATGGTCAGAAAAAAATTTAAAGCACCAAATCAATGCAACTTCTTTAGGTCAAAACCCAATGGCCACTATTGTAAGTTGTATCGACTCTAGAACCAATCCAGATTTAATATTTAACGCAAGTATAGGCGATCTTGTTTCTATCAGAATTGCAGGCAATATTATCAACGATGATATTTTAGGCAGCATAGAATTAGCCTGCAAAGACTTAGGAACCAAGCTAGTGGTGGTTTTAGGGCATAGCAATTGTGGTGCTATTGCCAAAGCAATTCAAGGCAATAGTGCTGGTCATATATCCAATATTACCAATAAAATAGAAAAATCTATTCAAGCTTGTAATTGCGAAAGACATTTAATCGAAGGAAACGAAAAAGCCATCGAACGAATCACTCAATTAAATGTTGAAAATTCTATTGCAGAAATTCTTGATCAAAGTGAATACTTAAAGAACAAAGCGACAAACGGTGAAATTAAAATTGTTTCTGGAATTTATGATACGCAAACAGGCGCTGTCTTGTTTAATTAATCCTCATCTGATTCATTACTAGGCTGCTCATTATTTGGAAGAGCAGCCGAAGCATTTGCAATTTCAGTATGTCTAATTTTTCCTCCTAAGTTGCCTGTATAGGCAATAGTGGCCATGCTCAACAAAGAAAGCACAAGGATTAATGAATGTATAAAATTAAACTTACTGGCATTCCAACGAATTTGAATGATGCCAATAATTGACACCACACCCAAAGCAATCATCGAAATCAAACTAATCATCGCCGCATCTTCATGCGTCTCTATTGCAGCTTCTACAACGCCTGGTAAATTCTCCACTACTTCTTCCGCGCCTTCTCCGGTAGCATAAGCAATACAGGCACCAATGGCACAAACTACAAAGACTAAATAAGCTGCTGTTTTTACATTTGCATCTTTTTTTAGGTAAGCAAACAGCAATATTAACAAACCGATAAATGCGCCAATTATTGGCAAGTGTGTAATCACTAAGTGAATGTGTGCCGTGTTCATCGTATAGGGTTTTAGGTTTAACCTTGTAAATATATTTTTTAACTTGACATTTAAATATGACAAATGTCATGAATAAAAAAAGCCTAAAACTATTATAGTTTCAGGCTTTCAATATTAATTTAAAAAAATTAAACCCCTAACAACATGCGTTCTGGATTTTCTAATAACTGTTTTACACGCACTAAAAACCCAACCGATTCGCGACCGTCAATTATTCTGTGATCGTAAGAAAGTGCCACATACATCATGGGTCTAATGACCACTTGGCCGTTAATGGCAACTGGTCTCTCAACAATATTATGCATACCTAAAATAGCAGATTGCGGCGCATTGATAATTGGAGTTGACATCATGGAACCAAATACGCCACCATTGGTGATGGTAAAAGTACCCCCTGTCATTTCTTCCAATGTTAATTTATTTTCTCTTGCTTTTGTTGCCAATTCGGCAACCGCTTTTTCTATTCCTGCTAAAGATAAAGATTCTGCATTTTTTATGATAGGCACTACTAATCCTTTTGGCGCAGAAACAGCTATAGAAATATCAGCATAGTGATGATAGATAATTTCTTCGCCATTGATTTGCGCATTCACTGCCGGAAAGGCCTGAAGCGCTTCGCATACCGCCTTTGTAAAGAATGACATAAAGCCTAAACCCACACCGTATTTTTCTTTAAATTTATCTTTATACTTTGTACGAATGTCCATAATTGGTTGCATGTCTACTTCGTTAAAAGTAGTCAGCATGGCCGTTTCGTTTTTTACTGCTACTAATCTTTTGGCTACCGTTTTTCTCAAAGAAGACATTTTTTCTGAGCGTGTTGCTCTGCTGCCAGGAGCAATGGTTGCTGCAGCCGATTTAACTTCCGAACGATTTGCAGCTTGTGCATCTTCTTTCGTAATTCTTCCGTCTTTGCCAGAACCTTTTATCGCTTGTGCATCAATTCCTTTTTCTGATAAAATTTTAGCAGCCGCAGGAGAAGGATGACCAGTCGCGTAAGTTGCCTCATTATTTGATTTTTTTGTTTCTGGAACGGGGGTCGGAGTAGTTACTGCTTTTTCTGCTGCTGGCGCTGATTTAACTGCACTTACAGGTGCTGCCGCTTTATCATCTATTGCGCAAACAACAGATCCTATTGCAATAGTATCACCTTCTGATGCTTTAGTAATCAATACTCCAGCCTTTTCTGCAGTTAACTCAAAAGTAGCTTTGTCAGATTCTAACTCCGCAATAATTTCATCCATCTGCACATAATCACCATTATTTTTAATCCATTTTGATAGGGTCACTTCGGTAATTGATTCCCCTACTGCAGGTATTTTCATTTCTATACTCATGGTTGATTAATTTTTTCTTCGTTAATTTTTAACTAATTTTTTATTGCCGCTTTTGGTGCGGCTTTAACTTTTGCCTTTGTCGATTTTTTAATTATTGGTTTTACTACTTTTCTTGCTTCAGTTTTTTTAGCTGGTGATTTTTTTACAATTGATTTTATACTTTTAGACACCGGCCCTTTTTTAGTAGGCGATTTTTTTATTAAAGGTTTTTTAACTTCAGTCTTTTTTGCAGTACCTTTTTTTTGCAGTACCCTTTTTCGTAGTAACTTCTTTCGCTGTAGCCTTTGTAGCGACAGTAGCTTTTTTAGTTGCAACTTTTGGAGCGCTTACGGTTTTTGAAGCGACAGTAGACTTTGGCGCGATTACCGTTTTTGCGATTTCAAATGCAGTATTGACGATATACTCTTGTTGTCTTAAGTGTTGTTTATTATAACCCGTTGCGGTACTGCTGCTTTCTTTTCTAGCAATTACTTCGATTGGCTCTCTGCGCATCTTAGCAACTAAATAAGGCCAAACACCCATATTCATTGGCTCTTCTTGTACCCAAAAAATATCAGTGGCTTGATCGTATTTGGCAATAATTTGTTGAATTTGCGCAATAGGTAATGGAAAGATTTGTTCTAATCTAATAATGGCAACATCTCTTCTGTTTTCTTTTTGCTGCTTTGCCAATAAATCATAATATATTTTACCCGAACAAAATAATAAGCGCTTTACCTCTTTTACTTTTACATTCGTGTCATCAATTATTTCTTGAAACACTCCTTTGGTAAAATCTGCTAATGGACTCACACAAGCTGGATTTCTTAATAAACTTTTTGGACTAAATACCATTAATGGTTTACGGAAAGGACGATGCATTTGCCTTCTTAGTAAATGAAAATAATTTGCAGGAGTGGTGCAATTCGCTAATTGAATATTATCGTTGGCACAGGCTTCTAAAAATCTTTCAATTCTTGCCGATGAATGTTCTGGGCCTTGCCCTTCATAACCATGCGGCAATAACATCACTAAGCCGTTAGATCTTCTCCATTTATATTCTGCACTTGTAATAAATTGATCGACAATAATTTGTGCACCATTAATAAAATCGCCAAACTGTGCTTCCCAAATGGTCAGTGTATTTGGAGAAGCCATTGCATAACCATACTCAAAACCCAATACCCCGTATTCTGATAAATGTGAATTATAAATAGCAAAGTCGGCTTGATTTTTAGCTATTGATTGCAATGGAATAACTTCCTCTTCTGAATCTTCAATTTTAACAACCGCATGTCGATGAGAAAAAGTACCGCGCTCCACATCTTGTCCACTCAATCTAACCGGAAAACCTTCTTGCATCAAAGTACCATAAGCCATTAACTCACCCATAGCCCAATCAAACACTTTGCTCTCTTTGCTCATCTTTTTGCGATCTACAAATAAGCGTTGAATTTTTGCAATGAATTTTTTATCGGAAGGAAGTGAAGTTATTTTATCTGCAATCGATAAAAATATTTTTTCGTCTACTTTTGTTGGCCATTTTGTAATAAAATCTTTTGGCGTAGAAAATCTGAAATCTTTCCAAGCGCCCTGAAATAGGGGCTCTACAGCTGTATTCTCCTCTTGTTTTGCTTCGTTTAATCGTGATTGTAAATGCGTTCTAAATTCTGTATCTATTGCTTTTGCTTCTTGCTCATTAATAGTTCCATCGTGAATTAATTTTTGAACATAAATTTCTCGAGGGTTCGGGTGATTCTCAATTGTTTTATATAACAAAGGTTGCGTAAATCTTGGCTCATCAGATTCGTTGTGGCCATAACGACGATAACACAAAATATCAATAAAAACATCTGTTGAGTATTTTTGTCGGTATGCTAAAGCGTGTTGAATAGCTAAAACCAAGGCTTCTACGTCGTCTCCATTTACATGAAACACTGGCGATAAAGTAGTCTTTGCTATATCTGTGCAATAGGTACTCGATCGAGCATCTTTATAATTAGTAGTAAAACCGATTTGGTTATTAATGACTAAATGAATAGTGCCACCTGTTTTGTAGCCGTCTAACTTAGACATTTGCAATACCTCGTAAATAATTCCTTGGCCTGCAATAGAAGCATCACCATGAATTAATATAGGCGCAATTTTTGTTAAATCATTTTGATATTTATGGTCAATTTTTGCTCTAACCATTCCTTCTACCACCGGATTAACCGCTTCGAGATGAGATGGATTTGGTGATAAACTTAAATGAACTTTTTTGCCACTTGCTGTTTTAACATCAGTTGAATATCCTAAATGATATTTTACGTCGCCACCAAAAGGATCGTTAGGATTAAACTTTCCTTCAAATTCTTTAAAAATTTCTTTGTAGGTTTTATTCATAATATTGGCAAGCACATTGAGTCTTCCTCTATGGGCCATACCTATTACAAATTCTTCTAGTCCTAATTCTGCGCCATTTTCGATTACCGCATCTAAAGCAGGAATAAGCGTTTCAGCGCCTTCTAAAGAAAATCTTTTCTGTCCTAAAAATTTTGTTCCTAAAAAGTTTTCAAAAATTACTGCTTGATTTAATTTTTCTAAAATTCTTTTCTTAACCGTTAAATTAAAAGCTGGTTGATTTTTAATTTTTTCAAACCTATCGATAAACCATTTAATTCTTTCGGGATGACGAATAAACATAAATTCACATCCAATCGATTCGCAATAGGTGGTATCTAACAGCTGAACGATGTCTTTTAATTTAGCAGGCCCTATTCCAAGTTCTATACCAGAGTTGAATACGGTTTCTAAATCTGCATCTGTTAAACCAAATTGGGTAATTTCTTTTCCAGGAAAATATTTTCTTCTTTCGCGAACAGGATTTGTTTTAGTAAATAAATGCCCGCGGGTACGATAGCCATTAATTAAATTAAGAACGGCTATCTCTTTTAAAAAATGAGTAGGTGTTTCTGTCGATACGGTAATGGCATCAGCGCTTCTGCCTAGGTCATAGCCTTCGAAAAACTTTTGCCAGCCAAAATCAACCGACTCCGGATCTTCTTGATATGCCTGATAAAGATTTTCAATGTATTCGGAAGAATTATTACTGAGGTATGTTAAATTATCCATTTCGTTCAATCAAACTGTGCCGCAAAATTACAAATTTATACGCTTTTTAAAGGATTTTTGACATTAAAATTGAATGGAAATTGATCGATTACTGTTATTCCTTGATATTTTCTGCGATAAATGCATAGAGTTCATCAATAGCGCAAAGTGGCACACAATTCTTCATTGGCTTTGGACTATTTGTCGTTACGGCGGATCCTGCTAATAATATAGTTGCCGCAGGGAATCGGATGGCCATATCCTGCATCAAATTAGCTAAAACATCCTCCCCTAAATCATTTGTTAAAATGGTAATGATATAATTGGGATGATAAGATGCCACCACTTCCTGAACATATGGAATAGGCAGATTTTGGCCTAAATATAAACTCTGAAAACCATTCGCGCGTACTATAAATTGTGCCAACAATAAAGCTATTTCGTGAAATTCTCCCTCGGGTAAAAACAATATAAATTTATTTTTATTGGATGAATCTGGAATCGCTAAATCATCAATTGCAACAATTAAACGTTGCTTAATTAAACTAGAAGCAAAGTGTTCTTGAGCAGGGGCAATTAAACCCGTTTGCCAAAGAAGACCCACTCTACTTAAAAATGGATAAACACATTGTAGCATTGTTTCCATTACACCTAATTCATTGATGCAATTTTGTATAGTTGTTTTAAATGATTGCTCATTTAGGCTCAGTGTCTGTTCGATTAATTCTTGAATAACAACTGGTGCATTAAGTTGATGTAAAGATAATGTTTGTATTTCTTCTGCTCTTTGCGAATCAGACATATCCGCAATTTTAGAAATCTTGAATCCTTTCTCAATTAAACAAGAAATATTTAAGAAAACGCGTAAATCAAAATCGTCATAATACCTAATATTACTAGCACTGCGCTTTGCATGAATAATTTGATAACGTTGTTCCCAAATTCTTAAAGTAGCAGATTTAATGCCGGTAATAGCTGCAATGTCTGATATAGAAAACCGATTTACCTCTTTCATTTTTAAAAACTCATGTCATCCATTCCACTAGGCGCGCCTTCTTCTCTACCGTTACGTTTACTTTTTTGAAAGTCTGTTTTCCCAAACTTATATATTAAAGAACATATTAAAAACTGAGAGTCTCTTTTGAATTGGGTATACTGCATAAAGTTTGATCCATAAGAATCGAAGCGCATATATCTTGTATTAAACAAGTCGGATATACTTAATGAAAGTACCGCTTTGTTTTTAAATAAATCTTTTTTCAATCCAATATCAAAAGAATACATTTCTTTAAACTCGCCTTGAGCTGTCACACCAGCTGAAGTATAATTTCCTGAAATTTGTATATCAACTATATTTGGCAATTTAGCTGTAGACATGATTTTAACAGAACCATTTGAGCCAGCCTTAAGCTCAGCATTAGTAGTACTTACAGCAATCTCGTTTCTAAATAAATTTAAATTTGTAGTCAAGGTCCAAAATTTCATTAATTCGGTAACAGCAATAAATTCAAATCCAAAATTCCTAGAAAAACTTAAATTTTGAAAAGTTACCGTTGAAATACCAGCCGAATCAACCAATCTATAACGTTGAATTTGATCATTCGTTTGTCTAAAATAAAGGGTAGAGGTTAGCGTATTTTTTTTCCAATATTTTATATAACTCAACTCGTAGGCATCTACATACTCGGGCTTTAAATTAGGATTTCCTGTTCGCAAATTTCTTGGATCAGAAAAATCGGTAAATGGATTTAAATTATTTACTTGAGGTCTATTAATTCTTCTCGAATAATTCAATTGAATTTCTTGATCAGCTGCTAATTTTCTGGCAAAATAAAGACTCGGGAAAAAACTTAAATATGGTTTTGTTTTTTTAATTCCTGCCGTTACCTGATCTGTTATGATATTTGCATACTCCACTCTCAATCCGCCTTGAATACCCCATTCACCAATAGTTCTGCCATAATTGGCATATGCTGCATTTATTATTTCGGTATAAATAAAGTGATTAGACTGTAAGGCATTTGGCAATAAAGTATCTGTAATTTGTGAATTATCTGCTACACGATAATCAGCATCATTTGATCTAAAGCCAAGCTTATATCCTGTTTCAAATTTAGCTTGTTCACTAATTGGATTAACGTAATCTAATTTGAATGAAGCTAAATTAACACTAGATATACTGATGGCATTTTGAATAAATAGTTTTGAATTAAAAGTATTGCTTGTTTCGTAATCGGTAATTCCATCCGAAGCATTATTTGAATAAGATAAATCTGCTGTTAGTTCTTGTTTAGGTTTTAAAAAAGATTTTCGATAGTTTAATCCTAAATCTATATTTAAACTGTTATCTGCTCCTGTATTCAACCTTTGCAAAGCATCTGTTTGTAAATGAATTTCATTAAAATTTACATTGGCACTACTCCCATCACTCGACTTGTCTGTTTTACTTAAAGTAGAGGTTAAGCCTATTGTTGAACGGCTATTGATATAATGATCAAGCGAAAGTCTAAATACGTTGGTGGTATTTTGATTATGATTTAACCCATCTTGATTGGTAAATGTAGTATCTGTATTATAATTTTTTCTGGTATTATAAGAACGCATATTCATTTGATTTGCCCTTACACTATAACCAGTTGAAAGATTCCACTTCTTATTTTTATAGCTTACGTTATATCCTAAACTATACCTGCCTTCGCCATAAGTTACAGAAGAATTTATACTTCCATTTAAACTCGTTTGTTTATTTTTTTTAAGAATAATATTGATGATTCCCGAAGTGCCGTCTGGATCGTATTTAGCGCTTGGATTCGTTATTAACTCTACACTTTCGATAGCCGATGAAGGTATTTGTTCTAACACGGCATTGCGATCTGTACCAGTAAGCGTAGAGGGTCTTCCATCTATTAATACCGTTATATTTCCGCTGCCTCTTAAACTTAAATTACCTTCTAAATCAACATTGATAGAAGGAATAGTTTGCAATACATCGTTTGCTGAACCTCCGGTAGAAAGTACATTTTTCTCGACATTAAATACTTTTTTATCTATCGCCATTTGCAACATGCCGCGATCTGCATTTACAGTTGCTTGCGCCAATTGCTTAACTGAAGCATATAATTTTATTACCCCTAGCACCATTTCTAGATTTGCAGGATTTAAAAATAGGGTATCACTTGTAATAGACACATATCCTATAAAGCTATAAATCACTTTAACTCTACCTGGTTTTAAATCGGCTACTTTAAAATAACCCTTTTCATCTGCAACATTACCAGCAATTATTTTATTGTCTCTTATATTTAAGATAGAAATGGTGGCAAAGGGAATTCCTTTTTTAGAATTTCCATCTATCACTTGTCCTGCAACAGAAATATTTGCAGGTAAATTGCCTTGCATTCTATTGCCCGGACCCTGCGCGAACAAGAATGCTTGGTAAAAGAAAAAACTGAATAGCAATAAGATGCTTTGTTTCATAATTTAAATAAAAGGCAAATATACGAAAAGCATCAAAGAATAGCCTTAAATGCTTCATTTTACCTTTTTGATCAATATTTATCAAATCTAGAACAACTTTAAGGTCATTTTGTTATAGGAATATGAAAATTGAGAATAATACACAAAGCAACCCATTCATTGACCTTATTGGCGACGATCACATTTCGAGTGCTGCAGCAACACCTATTAGGCCAGATGCCTTTGAAATGGATGATGAGCTTAAAGTTGAATTAATTGAAAAACACTTTACAGAAATTATGCAAATCCTTGGTTTGGATTTAACAGACGATAGTTTAAGCGGCACCCCTCATAGAGTGGCGAAAATGTATGTGAAAGAAATTTTCAGAGGCCTAAATCCTGCTAATAAACCGAAAATTTCGATGTTCGAAAATAAATATAAATACAATCAAATGTTGGTTGAAAAGAACGTCACCATCTATAGTAATTGCGAACACCATTTTGTACCAATCATTGGTAAAGCGCATGTAGCATACATTTCAAATGGTGAAGTAATTGGTTTATCTAAAATAAATCGAATTGTTCAATACTTTTCGCAAAGACCACAAGTGCAAGAAAGATTGACCATTCAAATTGCAAACGAATTAAAAAATATTTTAAATACAGAAGATGTGGCCGTGGTAATTGATGCACATCATTTATGTGTTTCTTCTAGAGGAGTGAGCGATGTAAATAGTAGTACGATTACTGCGGAATATGGTGGGGCATTTTTAAATCCCGAAAAAAGAGAAGAATTTTTAAAATACATCACCTTGTCAATCTAAGAAATGGAGATTATAAAAGATAAAAATGTACTCATTGTAGGTGCTACAGGAGGCATAGGCAAAGCAACAGCGCTATTGTTGAAACAATCTGGCGCAAACTTGTTTATAACTAGCAGTAACGAAAGTAAGTTAGCGGAGTTAAGTGCGCAATTAGAATTACCCAGCAATCAAACTTTCCTATTAGATATTAGGGATGCAAATGCAGTAAAGAATGTTGCCGAAAATATTCATCAGCAAATTCTGGCTATCGACATCCTTATTAACGCTGCTGGTATTGGTATAATTAAAACGATCGAAAATTTAACCGAACAAGATTTCATGCAAACCGTTCAAGTAAATTTGGCTGGTGCATTTTATTTAGTCAAAAACTTTATTGAACCAATGAAAATTGCTAAAAAAGGTTTAATTATTAATATTCCTGGTGTATTAGGAAAAACACCAATGGCAGGCGCAGCAGCCTATTCGGCTTCTAAGTACGGTTTAAACGGCATGATGAAATCGATCAGAGAAGAATTAAAAAGAACAGACATTCGTATTACTAATATATTTTTAGGTGGCACCGATTCTGCATTTTGGGATCATATTGATTTAAGAGTGCAGCGCGATAAATTTGTACAAGCCTCGGAAGTGGCAAAATCTATTTGGTTTTTATGCCAACAACCAAGCTCGGGTGTGGTATCCGAATTAGTATTACAACCGTTTAATCACCAAGCTATTTAATGAGACATTTGTTGTTCAGTGATATCGAACAAATGAATAGCCGATATCGTGCAAGCTTTATTAATTCGATTAGCGGTTTTAAAAGCTTAAACTTAGTAGGCAGCATTGCAAAAGATGGGCAACATAATTTGGCGCCATTCAGTTCGATTGTACACTTAGGATCGAACCCTCCATACCTTGGAATGATTGCTAGGCCTGCAACTGAAAGCCATCAAACACTGAGCAATATTATTGCAACTGGCTACTATACCTTAAATTCGGTGAGCGAATCAATCATGGAACAAGCACATCAATGCAGTGCTAAATATGATGCAAATACCTCCGAATTTGAACAAACCCAACTCGAAGTTTTTTTATCTGAAAAAAATATTGCTCCCTATGTTTTAGCCTCGGCAATTAAAATAGGATTAGAATTGGTCGAGATTATCCCGATTCAATTAAATCAAACCTCTTTAGTGATTGG
>CANNIS010000017.1 GCA_947505035.1 Sphingobacteriales bacterium | reverse complement strand
TCTAATGCAGAAAAAATCACTTACTTATTTAAAGAAATTACACCGCTATTTCCAAATGTGAGTTTTGGTGCTCATTTGCATGCCAATCCAGCCGATGCCGTTAATAAGCTAGCAGCCGCTTACCAAGCGGGTTGCAGGAGATTTGACGTTGCAATTAATGGTTATGGTGGATGCCCAATGGCAAGTGATGAACTAACCGGAAATATAGCAACCGAGGTTTTAATCAATTATTTAAACGAACAACAAATTGCACATGATGTAAAATCAGAAGCCATCCCCAAAATGATGGCCGATTTTCAGGCAATGCTCATAGGTAATCATTAGATTTTTTTATTGAATAATTTAAAACGCAATTCGGTTAATTTCTTTTTGGTATACAAAGGAAACATACCATTTTGCATCCAATCATAATAACTTGGTTCGGTTCTAAAAACTTCTTCTACCGTTTTGCCTTTGTGTTTTCCAAAATTAAATACTTCTTCTCCTTTTGCATTGTAAACTATGGTGCCTGCAAAATCTACATTTTTTTGCATTTGCGTGAATACATGTAAAGCTTCAATATCATTTTTAACGGGAACCGATGTTTCGCCCTTTTTATCACTCATTTCGGTGTTTTCGTACCTTTCAATCTGACTTAACAAGACTTCGTAAGTAGCTCTTATATCTGCTTCGGCAGAATGTGCATTGGTTAAATCTTTATCACAATAAAAACGGTAGGCTGCTTTTAAAGTTCTTTGTTCCATTTGATGGAAAATATTTTGCACATCAACCATTTTTCTTTTGCTGATATCAAAATCTACCTCTACTCTTAAAAATTCTTCCATCAATAATGGAATGTCAAATTTATTAGAATTATATCCACCTAAATCGCAGTTGTCTAAAAACTGAGCCAAACCTTTTGCAATTTGTTTAAAAGTAGGTTCGTCTTTAATATCTTCATCGTAAATTCCGTGAATCAAAGAAGACTCAATAGGAATAAGCATTTCGGGGTTAATCCTTTTAGTTTTAATTTCTTCTGTTCCATCAGGATTTATTTTTAAAATAGATATTTCTACAATTCGATCACTTGCCACATTGATACCCGTAGATTCAATATCGAAAAATGCAATTGGTTTTTTTAGATTTAATTTTATCATCATTTTAATTTTAAAAAATTTATTCTTCTATTAATACACCCATTTTACCCATTTGATAATCTCTAAAAGCTTCCATTAATTCGGTTTCAGAATTCATTACAAATGGACCATGCGAAACCATTTTTTCGTTTATGGGTAATCCAGACATCATTAAAATACGCGTATTTTGTTGCGCTGTTAAGGTAATTTGCTCGCCATCGTTGGCAAAATAAACTGCATGCTTTGCCTCCACAACACCATGCCCTGCTACATTTAATTGCCCGTCTAGCAAATAAATAAAAGCATTATGAGTAGCCGCAAACGGAATAGTAATACTAGCGCCCACTTCAAAAAATAGCGTTGCAGCATTCAATTCTGAATGTGCATGAATTGGTCCTTTTAAACCTAAAATATTTCCAGCTTGCACACAAACCTTAATTTTTTGATCATCAAAAAAAGCAGTAGGAATTTCTTCTGCAGTTAATGGAAGATAGGCTGGTTCATCCATTTTATGACTAGCTGGCGTATTGATCCACATTTGAATAATTTCTTGTTTACCACCAACAGCTTGAATGTCTGCAGGCGGTCTTTCGCTGTGTATAATACCCATTCCAGCATTCATCCATTGAATACCCCCTTTGTAAATAGTATTGTTATTTCCTCTACTATCTTGATGGTGGACACCACCTTCAAATATAAATGTAACAGGAGAAAAACCACGATGCGGATGCGGACCCACACCTGTATGTTTGGGATCACTTTCTTTAGGTATTTCTACTATTGCATGATGCAATAATATAAATGGATCTATTTGTTCCACTTTATTGGTCGGAAAGGGTTGTCTGATGGGCATTCCACCCATATCAAATGGATGTGCATAAAGTATGGCAGCAACCGATCTGTTTTTATTATTTTCCATACGTTAATATTTAAAGTTGTTCATTAAAACTGATTTCGTATGGTTCAAAGAAATTATTTTATAAGTTCTTTTAATTTTGCCACTACAATATCTATTTCTTCTTTGGTATTATATTTAGAAAAAGAGAACCTTACCGCCGAACGCGTAGGATCTGATTTAATTCCTGTAAGCACATGAGAGCCTACATTTGAGCCCGAAGAACAAGCACTGCCACCCGATACAGAAATTCCAGCAATATCTAAACTAAACAATAACATCTCTCCCATTTCACTTGGTGGAAAAGAAACATTTAAAACAGTATATAAACTTTTTTCAGGGTCAATATCTCCATTAAATGCAATGTTTGGAATAGCGGCTTTCAAAGAATCAATCATATATGTTTTTAAGGATTGAATATGGGTATGATGTGGCTGCATCTCTTCGTAGGCAATACTTAGCGCCTTTGCTAAACCCACAATTCCATATACATTTTCGGTACCTCCGCGCATATTTCGCTCTTGCGAACCACCAAAAATAAATGGTTTTATTTTCACTTTATGACTGATGTATAAAAATCCAACTCCTTTAGGACCATGAAATTTATGTGCGGCACAAGTAATAAAATGAATAGGTAAATTAGCTAAATCGTGTGCATAATGACCCATGGTTTGCACGGTATCTGAATGGAAAATGGCATCATGTTGTTCACACAATACGCCAACGGCTCTTAAATCTATTAAATTACCAATTTCGTTGTTTGCTTCCATTAAGGAAACCAAACTGCGTTCGTTTTCGGCTAATAATTTTGCCAAATGCAGCATATCTACACTTCCCTTTTCATCTAATTGTACAAAGCTTAATTTAATTAAGCCTTCTTGTGCAAGTTCTTCTAAGGTATGAACCACTGCATGGTGTTCTATACTAGAAGTAATCGCATGTTTAATGCCTAGGTCTTTTATAGTACAACGTATAGCCATGTTATCAGCTTCGGTACCACCAGATGTGAAAAATATTTCTGAAGGGCTGGTATTTAATAATTTTGCAACTGTTTTACGCGCCTCTTCTACTTTCGTTCTAACGCCTCTTCCGTCTGCATGAATAGAAGATGGATTACCATATTGGTTTTCCATCATTTCTGTCATTAGGGAAACAACCGCTTTGTCCATAGGCGTTGTAGCTGCGTTGTCTAAATAAATTCTATTCATAGCGAAAGTTATTTTATAAATTCTTTAATATCGTTGATGATTTTTTCTGCTAATGCCTGAGCAGCTTCTGCAGTTTGACTTTCAGAGTAAATCCTTATAATAGCTTCGGTATTTGATCTTCTCAAATGCACCCACTCTTTATCAAATTCGATTTTTAAACCATCCACTTCGTTGATAGGTTGTGCCTGGTATTTTGCTTTAACCTTTGCTAATAATTGATCAATATTAATTTCGGGTGTTAAATCAATTTTGTTTTTAGAAATAAAATAGGCTGGATACGATTTTCGCAATTCAGAAATAGACTGACCTGATTTTGCTAAATGGGTTAAAAATAATGCAATACCCACTAAGGCATCTCTTCCATAATGTGATTCAGGATAAATAATTCCGCCATTACCTTCGCCACCAATGATTGCCTGATTGGCTTTCATGGCATTCACTACATTTACTTCGCCAACTGCAGAAGCAATGTATTTACCATTAGCTGCAGTAGTTACATCTCTTAAAGCTCTGGTAGAAGATAAATTAGAAACCGTATTACCTAATTTCTGTTGTGCTGCATAGGTCTGCGAACTGGTATTTTTTAATACAAAATCTGCCACTGCAACTAAGGTATATTCTTCGCCAAACATTTGTCCATCTTCACAAACAAAACAAAGTCTATCCACATCTGGATCTACTGCTATTCCTAAATCTGCTTGGTTTTGCTTTACTGCATCCGATAGCGCAACTAAGTTTTCTGGTAATGGTTCTGGATTATGAGGAAAGTGTCCAGTAGGATCACAATATATTTCGGTAATTTGATGAACGCCCAAGGCCTTTAATAAGGCAGGCACAAAAATACCTCCCGTAGAATTCACTGCATCTACTACCACTTTAAAATTCTTCGCTTTGATGGCGGCAACATCTACTAAAGTTAATGCCAATATATGGTCTATGTGTTTCTGTAAATAAGAATCATCTTGAATATAAGACCCTAACTCATCTACCGATGCAAATATTATTTGATCCGAATCTGCCATAGTTAATACTTCCTGCCCATCGGTATCAGAAATAAATTCTCCTTTTTCATTCAATAATTTTAAGGCATTCCATTGTTTTGGATTATGACTTGCCGTAAGGATAATTCCGCCTCCGGCTTGTGCTAATGGAACCGCAATTTCTACCGTTGGTGTGGTAGATAAACCAATATCGATTACCTCAATACCTAAGCCTTGTAAAGTGCCCACTACAATATTACGAACCATTTCGCCCGATATTCTAGCATCTCTACCAATTACAATTTTCTTTTTACCCGACTTTTCTATGATCCATTGACCAAATGCTGCAGTAAATTTTACGATATCGAAAGGTGTTAAGCCTTCGCCAGATGGACCACCAATGGTGCCCCTAATTCCAGATATAGATTTTATGAGTGTCAAATTTTCAGTATATCTAACAAAATTAAAAAAATCTAAGAGATTTGAAGGGTATTTGTCTTACAAAAACCTTAAATAATGATATTTTTTAAGCATTTTTGACATATAAAAGCCAATAAAATTCAAACAGGTTTTTAAATTCAAGCTATAAATGGAAAAATGGTATAACATTTGGTTCAATTCGCCCTATTACCATATTTTATATGCGAATAGAGATCATCAAGAAGCTGCAGATTTCATAGACACCATTGCCGAGCATTTTCACTTTAAAAAAGACCAAAAGGCCCTAGATGCCGGATGTGGCCGTGGAAGACATGCCATTTATTTTAATAAAAAAGGATTAGACATTACAGGGATTGATCTTTCGCCAGAAAATATTGCATTTGCTAAAAGCATGGAAAATGCGATGTTGCATTTTCAAGAACACGACATCCGAAAAGTTTTATGCAGTAATTACTTTGATTACGTATTTAACTTGTTTACCAGTTTTGGATATTTCAAGAATGAAAGTGATGACCTGAAAGCCATACATATGTTTAGTACTGCTTTAAAAAAAGGTGGTATTTTATTATTAGACTACATCAATGTAGCTGCTTTTAATTCCGAAAATGTAAACGAAACCGAAACCAAAACAATTCAAGGGATAGATTTTCAAATTCAGAAATCATACAATGCTAATTTCCTATATAAGACCATCAAGTTTAATGATAAGGGACAAGCTTTTGAATTTCAAGAAGAAGTTAAAATCATTCATTTAGCTAAGTTTAAAGAATATTTATCGGCTCAAAACCTCGAATTGATTGAAGTTTTTGGAGACTATCAATTATCTCCTTATCTTGAAAATAGTTCGCCAAGGTTAATTCTTATTGCTCGAAAAAAATAAATACATGTTAAAGCAAATAGACCAACAATTATTTTTAATCATTAATCGCATTTGGGCTAACGATTTTTTCGACTTCGTTATGCCATTGATGCGGAGTAAATTGTTTTGGGCGCCGCTTTATTTATTCCTGATCGTTTTCTTTGTGGTTAATTTTGGCAAGAAAGGCTGGATTAGTGTACTCTTTATTTTAATCACCTTTGCCTTAACAGATTTTATAAGTGCCGGTGTATTTAAGCCAATATTTGAGCGACTAAGACCTTGTAACGACCCAAATATCATGGGGTTGGCTCGTAATATAGTTGGTTGCGGCAGTGGTTATAGTTTTGTTTCCTCACATGCAGCAAATCATTTTGGAATGGCTATTATGATTGGTTCCATTTTTAAACAAAAATGGCCTTGGGTAAAATCAGCATTTATTATATGGGCAACTGTTATATGCTATGCGCAAGTTTATGTTGGGGTACATTACCCATTAGATGTTATATGTGGTGCCATAATTGGTATCCTAATTGGAAAGTTTACCTTTGCTTTGCACGAAAAATTTAATTCATTAAAAAATGTTCAGCATTAATAATATCATCTTATTTTTAGCAGCTTTATTAGGTGGTTTAGCTGTTTTTCTATTTAAAAAGGAAAACACTAAAAACTTAAAACTCGTGCTTTCTTTTTCTGGTGCTTATTTATTTGCAATCACCATTCTTCACCTAATGCCCGATGTATACGAATCTGGCAATAAATACACGGGTCTATTTATATTACTTGGCTTTTCTTTTCAGATTATTTTAGAACAATTTTCTGAAGGAATTGAACATGGTCATATTCATACACACCAACACCAACAAAAAAATATTTTTCCAATTGGCATAATGCTCAGTCTTTGTTTGCATGCATTTTTAGAAGGCATGCCATTGGTGGGTCAATCTATTGGAAAAAATGAATTAAATTCTTTAGTATTTGGCATTGCTATACACCATATACCTGCTGCATTTGCGCTCGCAAGTGTATTAATGAGTCATCAAGTAAAAGGAAATAAATTAATTATTATGCTGGCAATTTTTGCATTCATGACACCCGCGGGTAGTTATTTGAGTCAACAAATTCAGCAAGATACAGCGAACAATATCCATCAATATTTTCCACTAATGATGGCTACGGTCATTGGAATATTTTTACATATTTCTACTACCATTTTATTTGAATCTAATGTAGATCATCGATTCAATTTCTATAAGATGATTGCGATTATTATTGGTGCAGGAATAGCAGTGCTGAATTTTCTGCTACATTAAGACCTTACTTTATCCAATAGCTGATTAAGTGTTTTAGCTTCGGTATCACTTAATTTCGAAAATAATTTATTGGGATCGGCCATGGCATCAAACTTAGCGAGTAAGGCCAGCCCCTCGGTTGAAATTTTAATATCGACTGCTCTTCTATCTTTCTTATTTACACATCTTTCAATAAAACCCTTCTGCAATAACCTATCTACCATTCTAGATGCATCGCACATTTTATCCAACATGCGCTCTTTTAGTATATTAATGGTGCAAGGATTAGGCATTTGACCTCTTAAGATTCTTAAGATATTAAACTGCTGCATTGTAATATCGTAAGGCTTAAAATCAGACTTCATTTTAGAAACAGCCCAATGATAAGTAAAAAGCAAATTGATCATTGCTTTTTGTTGCTCTCCTGCAAATTTTTGTTGCGCTATTTCCTCTTCCAGTTTCATATGCGTGTTTAAAAAATTAAATTAAGCATTTCTCCCTTCATCTGAATCTAGTTTTGTTATTTTAGATTCATTATGAATGGAATATGGACAGTTTTTGCAGCCATTTGTACAACAATAACCACGTTTTAAATGAAATTCTCTTGTAAAAACAAGCATTCCATCCTCTATAATATAATCAACTCCCTCAATCATTTATTTTGCTAAATTTTTAACTTTAACAGCTGAGTTCGAAAAATGTTCTTTTAAAAAGGCTCCGTCACCATGAATCGTCCATATTTCTGCTGGTTTCACCTGCTCAATATAGGCTAATAAATCGAACCAATCCATATGATCGCTTAACAATAAGGTATGTGTATTCGCTTGTTGTAAAGCTTGCCAACCACTGGCAAATACACAGGACATTAAACCTTGTAACTTATAAGTATTAAACGTTAATGGAGGAACAATATAAATATATGGCTTTTTTAATCGAAGATCTTTTTTCTCTAATACTTGGTATTGCTTAGTTAAGCGCTGGTATCTTTCATAAATTTGATGATAAGCTAATATATCATGATGAATGGCTACCACTGCCGATGGCGCTATTTCGTTGATTAACGCTGTAATGCGCTGTGCTTTTCCTAATACATAAGCGCCAATAAGCAAAGGCCTTTCGATACTTAAAGTAGATTTCATGGCTTCTATTGGTGATGGATGCTTAACTGCTGGATTAGCAAAAGTAGTTTCGGTAATTAATACATCTGCTTGAACAAATTCAATGACCTCGCAAGTAGTATCTGGTTGTGATTTCACATCTCCTGAATAAAGATATTTAAGCCCTTCAAATTCCATTAAAATTTGTGCACTACCCAACATATGACCTGCAGGAATAAAAACTATTTTAATTTGATTGATGAAAAAAGGCTGATGAAATTCGATTGGAATAAATTGTTTAGCCGCTCTTTGTTTATAGCGCAATTTCATAAAATTAAAAGTGGCAGAATGTGTATAAACATTGACAGAACCGGCAATGGCGTGGTCTGCATGTGCATGCGAAATAATAGCATTTTGAACCGGTGTTTTAGGATCTATATAAAAGCCACCAATACGACAATAAAAACCATTGGGAGTATCAATAATAAAATCAGCAATGATTTTTTTCATTGATTTAATAATTGATGGTGAATAGCTAAAACCTGTTCAATTAAGGAATGTGATTCATCGTTATGAATGATAAAATCTGCAAAGGGAACTTTTTCGGATTCGGGTAATTGATTAGCTATGATCTTATCAATTTGAGCAGGTAACATTCCGTCTCTTTTGGCAATATTGATAAGCCTTTGTTCCAAAGGTGCAGCAACTAAAATATTATAATCATTCTGTAAATGGCTACCAGACTCGATCATAAGCGCTGCTTCTTTTACAACATAAGCTGCTTGTTGATGAATTTTACACCAATCATCGAAATCCTGAAACACAATTGGATGTATTATTTTATTGAGCATAGCTAATGCTTGAGGATCGTTAAACACAATGGCCGAAATATGCGCACGATTATAGCTGCCATTTGGTAAATAAGCCGCTGCACCAAAAGCTGCAATAATTTCATTTTTTAAAGTTTGATTTGTTACCACTAAGGCTTTGGCACGAATATCTGCGTTATAAACAGGGATGCCTAATACGGCAAACAAATTGCAAACGATAGACTTTCCGGTCCCTATACCTCCTGTAATTCCTACTTTTAACATCATTTATTATATATTAAATAATCTACTAAATGAGGCACTATTGCTAAATTTTGGATACCCGATGGCGCATGATCTATTTTTAATTTTAATTTATTTCTTGATTTTTTTTCTTGCACAGCTATTACTCGAAAAGAATTTTTGTTGATAGATTTGTATTTAGAAATACCAACTAAAAAAGTTAATTCTGCTTTTTGAGGATAGATAGCAATTTTTTGAAAAGGCGCCACGGCTTTAATATGTATGGGTACCAAAATTCGTTTAGTAGTATATTTTTCGATAGGAATATATACCGCTACCTTGTTATTTGCTAATAATACATTGCTATTTTCTGCAGGTTTTAAACTTAAAGATAAATTTTGATCATCAGCTATGTCTATTATATTTACTGGGTTTACCTCCCAGTTTTGAATAGATTGAATGTCTTCTTGTGGACCAGAAATAACAACACTATCGGGGCTCATTCTGATATTGTTTTTTAGACCAAATTGTTTGCTATACTGAATATTACTATTGAAAATAATCGGAACTTTTTTGGTGTTTTTCTTTTCGAATTTAAATTTCAATTTAGCTGGCGAAACATCAATAATAACTAATTTATCTAAAGTGATTTTATCAATGCTATTGATTTTTTTAATCAAATCAATTTCTCTGGTGTTTTCATATTCATTCAAATCAATTCTTAAAGTATCACTCAAATTTTGAATTTTACTTTTCAGAAAAAACCAGCCAGATCCTTCTACCGTAAAGGATACATGACGACTATTATCGACCAATAAGGCCTGATCAAATGGTACATTGATAAAAACGATGGGTACTTGAATATCAAAATGTCTGTTTTTACCTAATACCGTTAAAATCCAAAAAACAAATGCCACTGCTATACAAAACAAAAAAAGGCCAAAGCGTCGGCGAATGCGCCTACGAGAAACCTCTTTGTAATACTGAATGAAAGCAATGATTAATTTTTTCATTTGTATATGCTTTCGCTATTAAACAAAAATATCAACCTTTAAGGGGTTGATATTTTAAAATTTGCTAGCAAATTAACTATTGATTTTTTTTGATGCTTCTAAGGAAACCGAAACCTTATCAATTTTCATTTTCACTCCATTTTCAATCTCTAATAGATAAGTGTCTTCGTTGATATCTGCAATTTTTCCATGAATACCACCAATGGTAACCACTTTATCTCCTTTTTTAATGGCTTCGATAAAGTTTTTTTGGTCTTTCATTTTTTTCGTTTGTGGACGAATCATGAAAAAATAAAAAACAATAGCAATTAAAATTAAAGGTAAAAATTGCATCACGGGGTTTGGATTGCTACCTGCTGCAGGTGGAGCCATCAATATTACATTCATTAAGTTCATCATATATAATTTAAATTTATTTTGCTTCTAAAACTTCCCCTCTTAAATATAACACCTTAGTATTGGGAACGGTATTAGCTACTATGGTGATGGTTTTGGTTTGTAAACCCATTTTATTTTCACTGTTAAACACAAGGGCAATAGTTGCTTCGGCACCTGGTGCTATGGGTTCTTCTGGAAAAGTAGGAACAGTACAACCACAACTTGCCGAGGCAGATGAAATGATCAAAGGTACATAACCTGTATTTTTAAAATTAAAAGAATAAGAAACCTTTTCACCTTGGGTAATTTTACCAAAGTCATAGGTATCGTTTTGAAAGGTAAATTTAGGCAATTTTAAGGTGTCCACTTTACCATCGGCGGTCATTGGAATATCGATTGCCGCTGAATTTAAACTGCTGCTTGCTGTTTTTTTACCGCAAGCCATCACACTCAAAACCAATACATAAAATACAATCTTTTTCATAAAATTAATTTACTAAGCCTCTACCCGATTTATTAATATGATTATTGTCCTTTAAATCAATTAAAATTTTATCTAAAATACCATTGATAAAGCCTTTACTTTTGGGAGTGCTGAACTCTTTAGAAATATCAATGTATTCGTTCATGGTTACTTTAGTTGGAATAGATTCAAAATGCACAAATTCAGTAATGGCCATTTTCATGAGTATGGTATCGACCATGGCAATCCTTTCTACATCCCAATTTTGTGTTTTATTGGCAATCAATTCGTTAAATGCTATTTCGTTTTGAATGGTTTTATTAAATAAATCTAAAATAAAGATCCTGTCTTCGTCCCAATTAGCGGTAATCGGTAATAAATCTAGGGCCGTATTTAGTTTAAAGGCTTTGATGGTTTTCAAAATCATACTTTCAACGGTTTCTGCATCTACAGGCCAATTTAAATATTTCTCTTCTAAATGTTGTTCTAGTAAAGGGAATTTAAAAAGCACTTTTTTATACAAATACTGCATAAAATCTTGATCCTCTTTTTGGCTAGGACTTTCTAAATTAGCATAATCCAAGTAAGCCTGCTCCGATTTTAATTGCGTTAAAATTTCGCGTAACAATACTTCTTCGCCATTCCAATTTATTTTATAGGCTTTAGCGATTTTTTTAAATTCAACATCTTGTGCTAATTGCGCAATAAATTTATTTTTAAGTAATACCGCAGTAGCATTTAAATCTGCTGCTGTAGGCATATGCTTATTACCTTTTTCAGCAACTGCATTTTCTTCAAATTCTGCTAATACTAAAGCTAATTGTAACAAATTAATGTAGGCATCATGTACCAACTGAACAGCCTGTAGCAATTGCTTTTCGGCCATTTTTTGCTCTTTAACTTCTGCTTGTTGGTAAGCGTATAACGCTTGAAAACCTTTAATTCTTAAATGACGACGATTTAACATAAATTGATATAAAGAACGATTTTAATCTAAAATTTTTGCTTTTATTAGTAAGCTGCTTTTATTCTACGAATATCAGCAATCCTTTTTTCTGCAATTTTATTGGCAGCCTCGTAGGTTGGAATATTTTCCTCTTTCGATTTTTTTAAAATTTCTAAGGTTACCTGGTAAATGTGTTCTGTTTTTTCCATGGCACGCTGAGCGCTATGGCCTTGCATTTCAGAGTACACATGAATTAATCCACCTGCATTGATCAAGAAATCGGGCGCATAAATAATTCCCTTTTCCATCACCATTTTCCCATGAATGTTTTCGTCTGCTAATTGGTTATTAGCCGCACCAGCAATAATCGCACATTTTAATTGTGAAAGTGTTTCTGTATTAACGGTAGCACCTAATGCACATGGTGCATAAATATCGATGTCTAAATTGTAAAATTGATTATTCGCAATTACATCTGCACCATATTTTTTAGCCACCATTGCTAAACGCTCTTCGTTGATATCTGTAATATAAACTTTAGCGTTTTCGGCTCTTAAATGCTTCACTAAATTTTCACCTACATTACCAATGCCTTGCACACCAATAACCTTACCGGCTAAACTATCATTACCCCATAAATGTTGCGCAGATGCTTTCATTCCCATGTAAACACCAAAAGCAGTTACCGGCGATGGATCACCCAAACCACCTAATGATACTGGTATTCCAGAGACGTGATTAGTTTCCATTTTAATGTATTCCATGTCTTTTGGACTAGTACCTACATCTTCTGCTGTTATATATTCCCCATTTAAATTTTCAACACATTTACCATAACAACGCATCATCGCTTCTGATTTATCTTTATTAGCATCGCCAATAATAACGGCTTTACCTCCACCTAAATTTAAACCCGTGATGGCTGCTTTGTAGGTCATCCCTCTCGAAAGTCTTAATACATCGTTTAAAGCTTCGCCTTCTGTTTTGTAATTCCACATTCTGGTACCACCCAAAGCAGGACCTAAAGTTGTATCATGTATAGCAATAATGGCTTTTAATCCTGTTGCTTGATCGTAACAATACACCACTTTTTGATGTTCTTGTGTTGCCAGTTTATTAAATACGGAATTTTCACCTAATTGATCAGACATGCGCTATTTCTTAAATTTATAAAATCGGGCTTTTAACCTTAATGGAGGCAAAAGTAGGGTATTTTTTTCAATTCAGCTAATGTAAAAAAAGGCTTTATCACTGTGCTATGGCTATTTTAACCTCCTTTAAATCAAAAACTATTGTACTTTTGAAAAAATGAAAGAATTATCGTCTCTTAATCCATACTTAGCCAAGTATAAATACCGCATTTTATTTGGGGGTATTTTTATAGCACTATCTAATTGGTTCGGCGTTTTTCCTGCACAAATTATCCGATTGGCATTTGATTTAGTGAAAGATAATTTAGCCAATTATCAATTAACCAAAGGTTTCGAAAATCAAGCCATTTTAAAAAGTATTATTATTCAAATAGCATTGCTTTTTGGTGCTTTAATTATACTTATAGCGATCATTAAAGGCGTATTCATGTTTTTTATGAGACAAACAATCATTGTTGTTTCAAGACTCATTGAATACGATTTAAAAAATGTCATTTATCAAAAATACCAAGAATTAAGTTTATCATTTTATCGGATAAACAATACAGGTGATTTAATGAATCGGGTGTCGGAAGACGTTTCTCGCGTGCGCATGTACATTGGCCCGGCTATTATGTACACGCTAAATTTAATTGTATTATTTATTCTAGTAATTAGCACCATGATAAGCGTTAATCCGATGCTTACATTTTATGCCTTATTGCCCCTTCCGCTCTTATTTGTTGCCATTTATTATGTGCAAAACACTATCAATACTAAAAGTGAAAAAATACAAGCACAGCTCTCTATTTTAACCACCACCGTGCAAGAAACCTTTTCTGGTATAAGAATAATTAAAGCCTTTGGCAGAGAGCAACAATTAGCCGATCGATTTGCTGCAGATAGCGAGGTGTATAAAACAAAATCGATGGAATTGGTTAAAGTACAAGCCATTTTTTTTCCTACTATTTTAGGACTTATAGGAATCAGCACTTTATTAACCGTTTATTTTGGTGGCAAAGAGGTAATCAATGGAAGCATTACTGCTGGTAATATTGCCGAATTTATAGTGTATGTTAATATTTTAACTTGGCCCGTAGCATCTGTTGGTTGGGTCACTTCTTTAGTTCAACGCGCTGCTGCCTCTCAAAAGCGAATCAACGAATTTTTAGACCTTGAACCCGAAATTACCAATCCAAGTACCATCCCATTTGAGTTTACCAATAGCATTGAGTTTAAAAATGTATCATTTACTTATCCAGAGACAAATATTACCGCTATTGATCAATTGAGTTTTACATTAACGAAGGGTCAAACCTTGGCAATTGTAGGAAAAACCGGTTCAGGTAAATCTACTATTTCGAATTTAATCAGTAGAATGATTGATGTAAGTAGTGGTAGTATATTAATTGATAATCAAGATATTAAGAATATTAACTTAAATGATTGGAGGAACCAAATTGGCATAGTTCCGCAAGAGGTTTTCTTATTTTCTGATAGCATTCAAAACAATATTACTTTCGGAAAAGACCAATTCGAAACAGCCGATATACACCAAGCAGCTCAAATGGCTGGGGTATATGATTCCATCATTGCTTTTCCAAACGGATTTGAAACCTTGCTCGGTGAAAGAGGTATCACACTTTCTGGTGGTCAAAAACAAAGGGTGTCTATTGCTAGGGCCCTTATCAAAAAACCTGGTTTATTGCTATTTGATGACGCATTATCTGCTGTAGATACGCAAACAGAAGAAAACATTTTAAGCAATTTAGCGAGTACCCGAAAAGATGCGACCAATATTTTAATAAGTCACCGTATTTCGACCCTCAAAAACGCCGATATGATTCTATACCTAGCAAATGGAAAGGTTGCTGAAATGGGTAGCCACGAGGCCCTATTAGCCAATAAAGGCCCCTATTACGAATTGTATCAAATGCAATTATTAGCCGACACACAAAAGCAGGAATAGATTTTTTGGAAGTTTCAAATTAAATACTTTTATTTACTTTATATTAATAGTTTGTAAAATGGGAGAATACGAAAACAAAGACAGAGAAGAGGTTTATTCGAAAAAAGTAAGAGCAGGTAAAAGAACTTATTTTTTTGATGTTAAATCAACAAGATCAGGAGACTATTACATTACAGTTACTGAGAGCAAGAAACGCATGGAAGATGGCGTATTTGTTAAACACAAAATATTTCTTTACAAAGAAGATTTTGAAAAGTTTAGCGAAGGTTTATTAGACACTGTTGAATATATTAAAGCCAATCAAGAAGTAATTGAGCGTAAGTATGAGGATTACAATCCTGCTGCCTCAAGTTCACCAGATATCGATTTCGAAATTTAAAAATAGCCCCAATCGGGGCTATTTTTTTTATACATTCCTATCCGAAAAAGCCCAATTATAAAGGCAAAATAGTATATTTGCCCAAATTTTATAATTGTGAAAGCATTACCACCCGACCAAAATTTTTTAGGCTTAACCGAAACCAATTTATATGAATTCGACCAAGCTAAATATGTGATTCAATCTGTTCCTTATGAGCATACCTCCTCTTATTTGGCAGGTTCTGCAAAAGGGCCCGAAGCAATCATTCAAGCCTCTCAGTTTGTAGAATTCTACGACGAAGAATTGGATTGCGAAACCATTCGAAAAGCAGGAATTGCAACCTTGGCACCGCTCAATTTTGAAGGAATTTATGATGCAGATGCCATTGATTTGATTGAGCAACACACCAGTAAATTACTTGATTTAAATAAATATGTTGTTTCATTTGGGGCAGAACATACCGTTACCTATGGTTTTGTCAAAGCATTTGCAAAAAAATACGACAACCTAACGGTTTTACAAATAGATGCTCATTCTGATTTAAGAGAATCATACCATGGCAATCCATATAGTCATGCATCGGTAATGGCTCGTATAAAAGACATGGGGATTAATTTATGTCAGGCAGGAATTAGAGCACAATGCATTGAAGAAGCGAATGAAATAAAAAACAACCCAAAAATTCATACCTATTACGCGCATCAAATCAGAGAAAATAATAATTGGGTAAAGGAGATTATTTCTGATATGACCGACAATGTTTACCTCACCATTGATGCAGATGGCTTTGATCCTAGCATTATGCCTGCAGTTGGAACAGCAGAGCCAAATGGCTTATTCTGGAACGAAACATTGACATTGATTAGAGAAACATGCAAGCATAAAAATGTGATTGGATTTGATATTGTAGAATGTGCCCCTATGAAAGGCAGCATTTTATCTGAATATACCCTTGCTAAATTGGCATACAGAATTATTGGTTACCTAGAATATTACAAAAAATAAAAATTTATACTTATGGCTTTACAGTGCGGAATTGTTGGACTACCCAATGTTGGAAAATCAACTTTATTTAATTGCTTATCGAATGCAAAAGCGCAAGCGGCAAATTTTCCTTTTTGCACAATCGAACCAAATGTAGGTGTAATAACCGTTCCAGACCTTCGCTTAACAAAATTGGCAGAATTAGTAAAGCCGCAAAGAATTGTACCGAACACCATCGAGATTGTTGATATAGCTGGTTTAGTAAAAGGCGCTAGTAAAGGAGAAGGTTTAGGCAATCAATTTTTAGGAAATATCCGAACAACCAATGCGATCATTCATGTTTTAAGGTGTTTTGACGATCCAAATGTAATTCATGTAGACGGTTCGGTTGATCCAATTAGAGATAAAGAAATTATTGATACAGAATTACAATTAAAAGACTTAGAATCGGTCGAAAAGAAAATTCAAAAAGTAGAAAAATCTGCGAAAACAGGTGATAAAGATGCTAAAAAATCATTAGAAATTTTATTGCAAGTAAAAGAGGCTTTATTAGCTGGAAGGTCTGCTAGGACTGTAAAAATCGAAGAAAAAGATTTAGAACATATTGATGATTTACAACTATTAACCCTTAAGCCGGTCATGTATGTTTGTAATGTGGACGAAGCAGCTATCTTAAAAGGTAATGCTTATGTAGACAAAGTAAAAGAGGCCGTAAAAGATGAAAAAGCAGAGGTATTAATTATATCTGCAGCCATAGAAGCAGATATTGCAGGTTTAGAAAGTTACGAAGAGCGTCAAATCTTTTTAGAAGATTTAGGATTAAGCGAATCTGGCGTAAATAAATTAATTGTTGCGGCTTATAGCCTATTGAATTTAGGAACCTATTTTACAGCTGGCGTGCAAGAAGTAAGAGCTTGGACAATTACCTTAGGCATGTCTGCACCGCAAGCTGCTGGCGTCATTCATACCGATTTCGAGAAAGGATTTATTCGCGCAGAAGTAATCAAATATCAAGATTTTGTTAGTCTTGGTTCGGAGAATGCTTGTAAAGATGCAGGTAAATTAGGCGTGGAAGGAAAATCTTATATTGTGGAAGATGGTGATATCATGCACTTCCGTTTCAATGTATAATTAACGAATGGTATTGATCACTTTAGTGGCAATCAATTCATCGTATCTATTTCCTGTTTTTCTAAAATAGACAAAGAAAGTATAGTCATTTTCGGTGTCGAAGAAAGAACCTTCTACACTTGCAACATCTAGCGTATTAGCGCCTTTGGCCTTAAATCCGTATTGGTAATTATAAATTCCTTGCTTTAACAAAAGGTTTGCTTCGTATTTTCTATAACTAGGATTATAACTCAGTTTTGATTGCTCATCTGCCGTCCAATTATTGAATCTTCCTAATACATAATAATCTCCAAATGGATTTTGTGCACCATAATCAAAACTAAAATGTGTTTGAATATAATCTGCTTCGATATTCGAATTCAAACCATCAATTCTCCTTATTTTAAAATTACCATTCATGTCTAAATCGTTGGCATAACGATCTGGATTTTTAACAAAATCGGTAGTTAAATACATATTATTTCCTTCGGTTAAATCGATACTCGAAACATGTTCTCCTAAAAACCGAACAGTTCTTATATCCATTCTTCTATATTCGTTTAAACCATCAAAAACATTGGCATCTACATGGTTATAGATCAATTTTCCGTTTTCAAAAAAGCTTGGTTTTATATTGATTTTAGCATTATCAAATCGGTTATTTTGTACAAGTACAATCCTAAATTGTCCCATCGGATTATCCACCCTTAGATTAGCATACAATAAATCAAAATTGATTTTTTGCTTTTTATTTCTTTCGTTAACAACTGTGCTGCGGTCTAATAAATGAGCAATGGTAATTTTATTATCTACCACAAAAAACCTTTTCAATAAAATAGGGTGCTCCACATCTGCTGCTGGAAATACTTCAATATAGTAATTACCACTTAATAATAATTTGACATCGGTATTAGGAAAAACCAAAGTGTAGTTAATATAAGATTGCTTGGTATTAAAAGAAAACTTGTAATTGGTGATATAATTATCGGTAAAACCCTCTATATACTCTATATTACTGAGGTTCGAAGGTGTCCAATCTGCATTACAATGAACAATTCGGTAATTGAAATTCTGATAGTTTGCATCTAATTGATCGAATAATAAAGTAAGTGTTTCGTTAGAATTCATTGAAATTATTGGCAAAGATTGTTCTGTTTTGGAATTATACAACAATACCGTTTGCGTACTTTCGTCATAAACTTTGTCTGCTAATATTTGCGCATTTGCAAAATTGGCTAAAAAAAGTAAACAAAAAAAGCAGCTTTTTAATTTCATTGTTCGATGGACATTATTTTTTCTGCTAATTGCTCCCATTCGGCCGAAATGCTATCTAGGCTTAGCTTTACAGATTCATAAGTAATATTTAAATTCGATAGTTTTGGGGTATCGCTGTAATTTTCTGGTAAACTTAATTCCCCTTCTACTTTAGTTTTTTGCGCTTCTAATTCAGCTATCTGTTGTTCAAATTTTTGTAAATCAGACTGCATTTTTTTTAAACTTTTTTTTTGCTCTTCTTGAGCTGCAGCAGCCATAACTTTAACAGGCTTTTCTTCTTTCAACTTTACCACTGGCACTATATCTTTCTTTTCTTTATCTCTTCGCTCTTGCCATTGTTCATATTCTGCGTAAGTTCCAGGATATTCTTTAATGAGTTGATCTTCGATGTACCAGATCTTATTAGCCACATTATCAAGCATATACCTATCGTGAGATACAACGATCAAAGTGCCTTCAAATTGTTGTAATGCCTGAATTAATATATTAACAGATTGAATATCTAAGTGATTGGTTGGCTCATCTAAAATTAGAAAATTGGCATCGGAGGTAATTGTTTTAGCCAATGCCACACGAGATTTTTCTCCTCCTGATAAAATTTTAATTTTCTTAAATACATCATCACCGGTAAACAAGAAACAACCTAGTAAAGACCTTACTTCTGTTTCTGAATATTCTGGTGCAAAATTTTTCAACTCTTCAATAATGGTATTATCGAGATGTAAAGATTCTAATTGATGTTGTGCGAAAAATGTTTTGGATACATTATGACCCAAATTTACTTTTCCTTCGCATTGGTCGGCGCCTGCAATAATTCTTAATAAGGTAGATTTACCTTTACCATTGGCCCCAATCAAAGCTATTTTATCGCCTTTTTCGATAGTTCCAGCAGCATTTTTCAAAATTTCAATACCAGGATAAGCTTTGTTAATGTGCTCTAACATCATCACATGTCGGCCCGAAACCTTTGAAAATTTAAACTTGAAATTAACACTGGCATTTTCTTGTTGAACATTCTCTACACGCTCTAATTTATCAAGCGCTTTAATCCTAGATTGCGCCATTTTAGCTTTAGAAGCTTTGGCACGAAAACGATCAATTAATTTTTCTTGTTCTTTAATGTATTGTTGTTGATTCTGAAATTGTCCTTTTTGAATTTCTTCCCTAACCGCTTTTTCTTGTAAATAAAAAGAATAATTACCCGCATAAATTGTTAAATCTTGATTTTTAGATTCTACAATTTTGTTCACGGTTCTATCTAGAAAATACCTATCGTGAGAAACAAGGATATAGGCCCCTTCAAAATCATTTAAATAGTTTTCTAACCATTTAATAGAGGGTAAGTCTAAATGGTTGGTAGGCTCATCTAATAATAACAAATCGGGTGTTTGTAATAGTATTTTTGCCAACATCACCCGCATTCTCCATCCTCCCGAAAAAGTAGATAAAGGTCGGTGGGTATCGGAAGCCGAAAAGCCTAAACCAGCTAAGATTTGTTCTGCTTTGTATTGAATATTATAACCGTCGAGTGCTTCAAATTCCTCTTGTCTTTGGCTCAACTTATTAATTACCGCATCAGAATGATCGGTTTCTAATGTAGTAATGAGCTCTTCAATTTCATCATGCAATTGGTTTTGCCTTTCGAAGGCCTCCATGGCAACATGTAAAATCGAAAAATCGGATTGATAAGAGAGTAAGTCTTGATTAAGGTAGCCTATTTTTAAATCTTTGGCCTTAGAGATGGTACCTTCATTAGGTTTGTATTCCCCAACTAAAATGCGTAGAAGCGTAGTTTTACCGGTTCCATTGGCACCAATTAAGCCAATGCGCTCATTGGGCTTAATATGCCAACTTGCTTCTTGATACAAAGCCCTAGAGCCAAATTCAAATGTTATGTTATTTAATGCGATCACGTTATGGGAATTTCGCTGCAAAGATAGCATTTTAGGGCGTATCAGAAGGCCGAAGCATAGAGAAATTATTATCTTCGTAAAAATTTGAACAATGGATCAGCGATTACAAGCATTTGAAAGACTTTTAAACATCATGGACGAACTACGCGAAAAGTGTCCCTGGGATCAAAAACAAACTATGCAAACGCTCAGACACCTGACCATAGAAGAAGTTTACGAATTATCGGATGCTATTTTAGACGGAGACCTTAACGAAGTAAAAAAAGAATTGGGCGATTTAATGCTACACATTGCTTTTTATGCAAAAATTGGATCTGAAACAAATGATTTTAATATTACGGATGTTTTAAATGGCATTGCCGAAAAACTCATTTCCAGACATCCTCATATTTATGGCGATGTAATTGTCAAAAACGAAGAAGATGTAAAAAGAAATTGGGAACAATTGAAATTGAAAGAAGGCAATAAATCGGTATTAGGTGGCGTACCTAGCTCCTTACCTGCTTTAATTAAAGCAAGCCGAATACAAGAAAAGGCCAAAGGCGTTGGATTTGATTGGGAAGATAAATCGCAGGTATGGGAAAAAGTGGAAGAAGAATTGGGCGAATTTAAAGCAGAATATAACGATAAAATGCCAAGCGAAATTGATATGGATAAAGCAGAAGGGGAATTTGGAGACCTGCTTTTTTCGCTCGTAAATTATGCCCGATTTATTAAAATTAATCCAGAAGACGCCTTAGAAAAAACCAATAAAAAATTCATACATCGATTCAAATACTTAGAAAATAAAGCCTTAGAAATGGGCAAACCTTTAAAAGATATGACCTTAGCCGAAATGGATGTATTTTGGAATGAAGCAAAAAAATCAAATTAATTATGAAAAAATTTAGCTTATTTATTATTGCTATTACTTTGTTTAGCGCTTGCAAAACATCATTTATCATGAACGATCAATGGCTAGGACATTGGGTTAATAAAGCCTTTGTTGACAGCATACAATTGACCAAAAATCCTAATCTTATTCAAAATACACCATTTGTAGAACTTATTTTTGATAGACCAGATTCTAATTTAAGACAGTTTATTATTGGAAAAGAAAGTAGATCGCTAACTTATGTTCCATTAGATGAAAATACTTTAGAAGTAAAGAATTACCAAAATGCAAGCAATGCATTTTTAGTTTTACAAGACAATCAGATTTTGTTGCAAGACCTAGACCACCAAACCATCGCAAGTTTTATAAAAATTACAGCCAAAGATTTTCCAAACGAAGACATCAGTAGCTATATCTCTTATGGTGTTTGTTATATCAATAAAATTTTATTCAGCGGAAATTATCAATATGATGATGCCGAAAAAGTAACTTTTCATTCAAATGGTGGAATTACAGGCCTTCCAGACATGAGCACTTATGCACCTTGCTTAAGTGGAGAATGCCTAAGCATGAGCAAAAAAGCGAATTTATATGCTACCAACAATCAATCAGAAGGTAAAAATTATGATTGGGAAATTAAAAACGATTCTTTATTTATTTATGATTTAGATTATTCGAGGTATCCTATGCAAATGAATAAATACGATAGAAAAAATATTAAATACGCTTTGCAAAAAATTAATTAAACCTGATGGCTTTGATAGCCGTAATTTTTGTAATCAAAAAACTAGGAATCACCACCATTAAAATACAAGCAACAAGCGCTCCTAAATTTAAATAGATGATATCTGAAAAGCTTAATTCTATTGGAACATAGCTCATATAATAATTTGTTTGATCGAGCTTTAAAATATGGGTTTTGATTTGAATAAAACTAATGATGAGTGCAATTGCATTACCAATTAACAATCCATAAGTAATTAAATAAGCCGCATTCCATAAAAATATTTTTTGAATAGAAATATTTTTTGCACCCAAGGTTTTTAATAAACCAATCGTTGCACTGCGCTCTAAAATAATAATTAATAAGGCCGAAATCATATTGATTCCTGCTACCAATAACATTAAAATAATAATCACCTGGCCATTTACATCGAGCAATGCTAACCATTCAAACATGGAGGGATAAAGCGCTGTAACAGTTTGCGCATAAGCATCAAAAGGCAATGCAGTATTTAACTGAGCTATTAATAGCTGATCAGAAATGCGCTGATTAGCATAAATTTCGTAGCCACCAATTTCTCGCTGATGCCAATTATTTACACTTTTTATAATATCAATATCCGATATAATATACATGCGATCTAATTGATCAATACCAGAATCGAAAATGCCAACTACTTTTAATTTCCTAATTTTTAATTGCTTGTCTGCAAAATAAATATAAAGCGAAGTGTT
>CANNIS010000016.1 GCA_947505035.1 Sphingobacteriales bacterium | reverse complement strand
TTTTACCGTACGCTTTATCAACCATTAAATATTTGATTGCGCAACTTATATCGTAAGAATTGCGGAGTGTATATTTAGTATTGCGATTACTAGCCGTAATAGTGGTGTTTAGATTTTCTCCATTGATATCTCCGAGTAATCTTAAGTCGGTTAAAAAAGCAAATCGATAATTTAATGGCTTTTCCATAAAGCAACCAAAAGCAACATCTTTTTTCTCTTGGATAAAATCGGAGGCAGCTAATTGACTTTTTTCAATATTTCCAACATAAAATCCGAGCGTATATGGGCTGCTTTCTTCGGCTTGCCCATATAAGAATTTCGATTTCTTATAAGATTGAGCCTGAGCAATATTAATTAGTAACAGCAACAAATACAGCAGGGGTATTTTTTTCATTCCTAAAAGTAATTTTTTTTTCAATATATTTATCCATTATGGCAAAGTCGAAAACAACCTATTTCTGTCAAAATTGTGGATACCAAGCAGCAAAGTGGCTAGGTAATTGTCCATCGTGTAATCAATGGAATACATTTGTCGAAGAAATTGTAGAAAAAAATACCGCTAAAATTGATTGGAAACAAAGTGGTAGTAGCACGCGAAGTAATAAACCAATTTTAATTAATACCATAGAGGCGACAGACGACAAAAGAATCATCACGCACGATATCGAATTAAATAGGGTGCTGGGTGGAGGAATTGTTCCGGGTTCTCTAGTTTTAATTGGTGGTGAGCCTGGTATAGGTAAATCAACTTTACTTTTACAATTGGCTATCAGTTTAAAAAAATCAAAAGTATTATATGTTTCTGGCGAAGAAAGTGAACATCAAATTAAAATGCGTGCTTCAAGAATTACCGAAAGAGAAGCGAGCAATTGTTTTGTATTAACCGAAACATCCACTCAAAATATTTTCAAACAAATTGAAGAATTGAATCCAGATATTGTCATCATTGATTCTATTCAAACTTTACATTCTGCGCATATAGAATCAACGCCAGGAAGTGTTTCGCAAATTCGAGAATGTACGGCAGAATTATTACGATTTGCAAAAGAAACATCGACGCCTGTTTTTTTAGTGGGTCATATTACTAAAGATGGCGCCATTGCTGGTCCGAAAATATTGGAACACATGGTAGACACCGTATTGCAATTCGAAGGCGATCAACACCACACCTATCGTATGTTGCGGTCGGTTAAAAACAGATTTGGTTCCACTTCCGAATTAGGTATTTATGAAATGCAAAGTACCGGATTAAGAGAAGTACATAATCCATCTGAAATATTAATTTCACAGCGTGCTGAAGATTTAAGTGGCATTGCAATTTCCGTTATGATAGAAGGCATGAGACCTATGCTCATCGAATCTCAGGCTTTGGTAAGCACTGCCGCTTATGGCACACCACAAAGATCTGCAAATGGTTTTGATGCCAAAAGAATGAACATGCTTTTGGCGGTATTAGAAAAAAGATGTGGTTTTAGGTTGGGTATTAAAGATGTTTTTTTAAATATCACAGGCGGAATTAAAGTAGAAGATCCTGCTATTGATTTAGGAATTATTGCAGCTATTATTTCTTCTCACGAAGACATTCCAATTTCATCTAAAATATGTTTTGCGGCAGAGGTTGGATTATCTGGAGAAATTCGAAATGTAAACCGAGTAGAACAAAGAATTGCCGAAGCCGAAAGGTTGGGTTTTGAAAAAATAATTGTTTCTACATTTTCCTTAAAAGGAATAGATAAAAAGAAATTCAATTTAGAGATTATCGCAGTAGGCAGATTAGACGAGTTATTTAAAGAGCTTTTCGGTTAAAATCTACCAAAATATGCCATTTTTTAATAGAGATATGCTTAACTTTGTTTCAAATTAAAGAAATATACAAATGAAAAAATTAATATTATTTGCTGCAATCGCTATTTTCTTTGCAGCTTGTTCATCTGAAACTAAAAAAAGTAATGATGCAACTAGGGTAGAAACTGCAATGGGTAATTTTGATTCATACGGTGGAATGATTACGCCAGACAGTACAATTGATGCCACAACTTTGCTTGCTGAAATGGGGAATGCACCAACTTACGATACAAAATTAAAAGCGAAAGTGGTGGAAGTTTGTCAAAAGAAAGGATGTTGGATGAATGTGGAATTAGCAAATGGCGAAGTAATGAAAGTTACTTTTAAAGATTATGCATTCTTTGTTCCAACAGACAATGCAATGATGGCGGGTAAAGAAGTAATTATGCAAGGAACAGCTAAGTTTGCCACAATATCTGTTGAAGATCAAAAGCATTATGCAGAAGATGGTGGTGCTACAAAAGCAGAAATGGATGCAATTAAAGAACCTAAAAATGAAATTACATTTGAGGCAAATGGCGTATTAGTGCCTGTTGCAGCAGAGACAACAAAATAATTTAATGAGTTAAATAAAAAAGCCCTTGTAATTTTACAAGGGCTTTTTTATTTAAAATAAAATTGTAAAATTTTCTTTAGCCTGGCCTTTTTTGAAAAAAACTAAGCCAATGAAATATAAATCGATGGTAATACTTACCCTCGGATCTGCTTTTATTATCTCCCAAGCTTCGATCATTTCCTCCGACCAATAAATATCATCGAATATAAATAAGCTATTTTCGTTTGCTTTAGTAATGGCAAGATTAAAGTAATGTAGCGTTGCTGATTTAGTATGGTTACCATCAAAATAAATAAAATCGACATGATTCAGTTTTTCAATTAATGCAGGGAGTGTTTCGTCAAAGTTTCCCGCTATTGTTTCTACATTATTTATTTGTAAGATTTCAAATGTTTCTTTTGCAATATTTAAGGTATTTAGACAACCTTCCAGTGTGTATACTTTTTGAGGGCTTGCCATTGCCATATAGCTACTGGTAATTCCTAAAGAAGTGCCTAGTTCTATTATATGTGCTGGCTTAGTGGATTTGATGATGTTATAATATAGCGCTGCAAATTTAGGTTGTTTGAGCGCAGATTTAGCAATACGCTGTATTGATTTAATTCGATTATTGTTTTGTCGAGATCCTGCACCTAAATCAGTAATTTCAATTTTTCTTTGATCATTTAATAAATCAGCTCTTCTTAATTCAATTTTATTTAAACTTTCGCTAGAAACATTTTGATATAAAATTTGTTCTAAAAATTGATATACATAAGGAGAATGTGTTCCATGTAAAGTATTTGCACGAATGCTATATTTTAAATAATAATAAGTTTGCTTAAAAATATTCATCGAATAAAAATAAGCTATTATAATCCTTTTACAAACATTTTGAATATTAATTTAAATTTCTTTAGTTTAGTGTTAGATGAATAACTCCAAAGAAATAGCGGCCTTAGTTTCCTTATTAGATGATCCTGATCAAATGGTATTTGAACAAGTTTCTGCTAAGGTGTTGAGTTTAGGTCCAGCTATTATTCCAACGCTCGAAACACAATGGGAGCAATCATTAGACAGTTTTTTGCAAGAAAGAATTGAAAACTTAATTCATCAAATACAATTTATCGCTGTAAAGGAAGCGCTCAAACTATGGGCTATCTCGGGATCTTTCGATTTACTAAATGGCTTTATATCGGTTGCTCGATTGCAGTATCCCGATTTAGACGAACAAAAAATAATCAATCAAATTGATGCAATAAAAAGAGATGCATGGATTGAACTACGATACGATGCGAGTCCTTTAGAGAAAGTAAAAATTCTAAATCATGTATTTTATGCGGTTCATGGCTTTACCGGAAATACCAGTAATTTTCATGATCCACAAAATTCATTTATAAATAATGTACTCGAATCTCGACGAGGCAATCAAATTTCATTAGCCATCATATATGCTGTAGTAGCACAAAGACTCGACATTCCAATTTATGGGATCAATTTACCACAACATTTTGTATTAGCCTATTTAGATGAAGGGCAAGAATATCCTCAAATTTCTAGTGGCGAAGCGAATGGCATTTTATTTTATATCAACGCATTTAACAAGGGCTCGGTATTCAACCGAAAAGATGTAGATCATTTTTTAAAACAGTTAAATATTCTGCCAGATCTGAGTTTTTACAATCCTTGTAGTAATATTCAAATTATTAAAAGAGTATTGCGAAATTTAATTAGTGCTTACGAAAAACAAAGCAACCTAGCTAAAGCGGAAGAAATTACTTCGCTGTTAACGATGTTGCTTGAAATTGAGCCGGATAAAAATTAATTTATTCGTTCATTAAACTTTCAATTTCTTCTGCAGTGATTGGAATGTTCTGCATTAAATCAATATTCCCTTTGGTGGTAATTAAGATGTCGTTTTCTAAGCGAATGCCCAACCCTTCTTCTGGAATATAGATACCAGGTTCGCAAGTAAAAATCATTCCCGCTTTCATTTTTTCGTAACGATTACCAATATCGTGCACATCTAAACCAAGAAAATGAGAAGTGCCATGCATAAAATATTTTTTATATAATGGCATATTCGGATCCTGTTTGGCAACGGCATGCTTGTCGAGTAATCCTAATTCGATTAATTCTGATTGCATAATTAATCCCACTTCTTTATGGTATTCATCTAATATAGTGCCTTCCACTAGCATCTTCTTAGCTTCTGTCATTACCTTTAAAACTGCATTATATACTGCTTTTTGTCTGGCAGTAAATTTACCATTGACAGGAATCGACCTCGATAAATCCGCATTGTAATTAGCATACTCCGCACCAAAATCAAACAAGATTACATCCCCATCTTTACAAATTTGATTGTTGTCGTTATAATGAAGAACACATGCATTTTTGCCCGATGCAATAATTGGATTGTATGCATGACCACTTGCCCTATTTTTAATAAATTCATGAATAATTTCTGCTTCAATCTCATATTCTGTCACACCTGGCTTTACAAATTTTAAAACCCTACGAAAAGCTTTTTCTGTTATATCGCAAGCCATTTGTAATAACTCTACTTCGTATCCAGATTTAACTGCTCTTAAAGACCTGAAAATAGTGGCAGCTCTTTGATAATCGTGTAAAGGATATTGCTCTTTTAATTCTTTTGCAAAACGCAAGTCTCTATATTGATTAATATGTACATAGCGATCGTTCTCGTTGGTATTGAGGTATACGTTTTCGCAATGGTGCATTAACATAGGCAACATTGTTTTAAACTCTTCTAACCAGCATACCGTATGAATTCCTGAAGCGGCAGTTGCTTCTTCTTTTGTGTATTTATGTCCTTCCCAAACGGCAATATGTTCGTTGGTTTTTTTTAAAAACAATACTTCTTTGTAAGCGGCTATTGGACAATCAGGAAATAAAATTAAAACACTTTCTTCTTGATCTATTCCAGACAACCAAAACATATCGGGGTTTTGATGAAAGGGAAATGCCTGATCGCCACTTCTTGGAAATTCATCATTAGAATGAATAATAACCATAGAACTAGGTTTTAATTTTTCATTAAATCTTTTTCTGTTCTCAAAAAAAAGTGCTGCATCTATAGAAGTATATTTCATAATCTAAATTTTGTGTGATTTATTTTAAATAATTTGCTAATGCGATAGCAAGGGCATCTCCTCGTAAGTTTTTAGCTACAATGGTTCCAGCACTATCAATTAATAAATTTTGCGGAATAGCACTTATTCCGTATAATTTTGCTGCAGGCTCATCAAATCCTTTTAAAGAAGAAACATGAATCCAATTTAAATGATCTTTTGCCACAGCTGCTTTCCAATCCGTTTCATTATCATCTAAAGAAACACTCACAATGGCTAATCCTTTTGGATGATACATTTCATATGCTTTTACAACAAATGGATTTTCGGCTCTACATGGGCCACACCACGAAGCCCAAAAGTCTAATAATATATATTTACTTTTTACTTTTGAAAGTTGAAAATCTTGTTTGTTAATATCCTTCGAATTAAAATCGATGAAATGTTGACCTACCGCTGTTTTTTTTGCTTTTAAAAGTTTATCGATTAGATTTTTACCTAATGGACTCTTCAATAATTTAGGATTTACGCTTTCCACTAAAGGGCCTATAATAGCTGGATCTATTACACCTCCAGCGAGTTCATCTATAGCCAATAAACTTGCAAAGGCAGCTGGATTATTTTTAATGAAAGCATTATTTAAACTATCAAAAATTTTACCTTGTAATTCCCATTTGGCATCAATGGCCGTCATAGAAACGGTATCTTTTTGATCGGCTGCTTGGTAATAGGCCTTTTGTAAATCTTTAAATTGTATTTCTATTGGTTTTAAAGCTGTTTTTAATGCAGCATAATAGGCTTGTTCTTTTCCTCCAACAACTATTGCCTGAGCAATACTATCTTCAGATCCATTAATAGTATAGTTTTCATTTTCTAAAACAAAGCTCAATCTTTGGTTTGTTTCTTCGTTCTTTTTGGTGTACAAAAAAAACTGAGCTGCTGCGCTTAGTTTCCCTTCGAATTTAAATTTTCCATTGATAATAAAAGTAGAATCTAGGGTAGGTTCGGCTGTTTGGTAGCTTTTCAAGTAGATTACACTAGAATCTTTAGCACTCAAATTTCCGTCTATGGTGTAAGTACTTTTTTGACCAAATTTTGAACAAGCGCTTAAAGAAATGATACAACAAATGATTAATATTCTATTCATAATTTATACAATTAGTTTTTGATAATTTTTCCACCACCTATTCGGTACTTCTCCATTGGTAGCTTGCATATAATCTTCGTAAGAACAAGGCACCATTAAATACCTTTCATTTTTAGAAATTAAATTTGGATAAGGTATTTGCATCCACCATCGATCTGTTTTTTTGCTTTTTAGAAAAATGACTTCATGTTGAACATCTTTGAAAGTTGCACGATATTTTATATAATCATTTTTACTGCTACTTGGGTGATCATCTTTTCTAGCGTAAAACCCTTCTATAAAGCACCAAATCATTTGCGCAATTAATTCTGCAGTTTGATTACGATGGTCGTATTTAGGATTGAATTCATAAAAACCAATAGAAGAACATTTGTCGCTCATGCCCGCATAGCGCATCATTTGGCACATTTCTTCTCCGTAAAAACCATTGGGGTGTGCATTTGCATTACCTGGTGCATCTGCCATTTTAACGGCAGAAATGTCTACACTTATCAAGTCTGCATTTCGAATGATTGGTTCTGATTCTTGAATTTTATTTCTGAATTCACCTAATCGATGAATGTCGAAATACATTTTATCCATTAGTTGAATGCTCTCTTGATTTGCATAATAAGTTTGATAACCGATATTGCTAAAATTAAACAAGAAATTTGGCTCATGTAAAATAATACTATTCAAATAAGATTGTGAATTTGGAATTTGATGTTCATCTACGCTAGCATCTAAATCAAAATGTGCATCGAAAGAAAGCAGGTCTACTTTTTTATCTAAATTTTCGTAAGCCCAATATTGCGCATAACACAAGTCGTGTCCACCACCAATGATGATTGGGATAATGGATTTTTTTAATAAAGATGCTGTAACTGCTTTTAATGCATAATGCGTATCTCTTAAACTTTCACCTGGTAAAATATTTCCTAAGTCAACAATTTTACTATGGAAGTCGCCTTCATTTAATTGATATAAAAAAGCGCGAATTTGCTCCACTCCATTTGCGCAGCCTTCATTCTGAATGGCTTTTCTGTCTTCAAGTACGCCAATGATAGCCAATTGCGCATCTGCTAAATCTGGAAAGCTGTTTTGATGACAAATAATTTTTGCACCCAATTGCGAGGTATCATAACCGTTTTCAGGTTCAAACCTAGATGGATTTATCGGACTTAAGAAATCTTGTAGCATAAGCGAAAATAAAGAAATGTTTCACACATTCCTATATCAATTCTCATAAATTATCTGCCTTATTTTACACATATTTGTAAAATAAATTATGATTTTAGTTACAGGAGGAACCGGTTTAGTTGGAGGACATTTGCTACAAGCTTTGGTGCAGCAGCAAAAGCCCATTCGCGCAATCATTCGACCGAATGCTAAAGTGCCAAATTCCTTAGTTCCTTATGCTCACCAAATAGAATGGGTGGAAGCCGATTTGCAAGATTATGATGCAATTGAGCAGGCCTTGAATGGTTGTTCGCATATTTATCATTGCGCAGCAAAGGTTTCCTTCGATCCAAAAGATAAAAAAGAAATTTGGCGAACAAATGTGCAGGGTACGGCTCATATTATCAATGCTGCTTTATTTTTAGGCATCCAAAAATTAGTATATGTCAGTTCAATTGCCGCAATTGGAGAAGTTAAACCCGGAATGTTCATCGACGAAACTTGTCAATGGGTTTACGATGCTGCAACTTCTGACTATTCGGTAAGTAAATTTGAAGCAGAAAGAGAAGTATGGCGTGGCATAACAGAAGGGCTCGACGCAGTAATTGTTAACCCCTCCGTAATTATAGGTTATGACGAAAAGCAAGCAGGCGCCATGTCGCTTTTAAATGTAGTGCATGCCAAAGCTTATTTTTATCCCGAAGGCACTATAGCTTTAGTTTATGTGGAAGATTTATGTCGAGCAATGATTCAATTAATGGATTCGACTATAGTTGCAGAAAGATTTATCGTTTCTGCAGCAAACAAAAGTTATCAAGACTTTTTCGCATTGATTGCTAAAATTAAAAATACAAAGCCAATGGCTATTCGCTTAAGCAATAGTTGGAGTAATGCAATCATTAGTGCGTTGCAGCTATATTCTTTTTTATTCAATAAAAGCACTTTATTGAGCAAATTTACTTTACGCGCAAGTCAAAAAAATCATATATTTAACAATCAAAAATTAGTGCAAGCCCTTTCTTTTAAATATACGCCAATGGAAGAGGCGCTTGAAATAATCTTGAAAACAAAAAATAAATTATCATGAAAAGTGCATTGTTTGTTTTTATGGGTGGTGGAGCTGGAAGCATCGCGCGTTGGGCATTCACAAAAGTTGGCTTTGGATTTAATTTTCCAATGGCAACCTTTGCAGCCAATGTATTAAGTTGTTTATTGCTAGGTTTTTTTTCATCCATGTTATTAGCAAAAACAAATTGGAACGCAGAATTAAAACTGATTTTATTAACTGGTTTTTGTGGTGGGTTTAGTACTTTTTCTACTTATATTTCCGAAACAGATCAAATACTAAAATCTGGAAATATGCTATTGGCATTTGGGAATATAATTTTAAATATCATCTTTTGCATGTTGGCATTATACATCGGCATGTGGTTATCAAAACATTTTTTTAATTATGGAATTATCTAAAGAAATTACCGAACGTATTCAAAAATTACAAGAAAAATTCGATGCAAGCGGCCAAGATTTAACATCATACCTGGATGGATTGATCCATGCAGATTACCTCACTTATTGGGATTATATACACTTAGACACCCTGCTTAGCTTACAAAATCCTAAAACAAAGTTCCCCGATGAGCAGATTTTTATCATGTATCACCAGGCAACCGAGTTGTATTTCAAAATGATTTTGAACGAATGCCAACAAATTTGTGATCAAACAGCCATTACAGAAAAGTTTTTTCTATCGCGTCTTACCCGTATCAATCGCTACTTCGAACATCTTACGAATTCATTTGATATTATGGTAGATGGTATGGAGAAAGAACAGTTTTTACAATACCGTATGTCATTATTACCTGCAAGTGGTTTTCAATCCGCACAGTACCGCAAAATTGAAATTTTTGCTACAGATTTAATTAATTTAATTGATAAAGATAAGCGAGAAGAATTTGCAAAAGAACCATTCAATGCAGAAAAATATTTGGCGTTTATCTATTGGAAACATGGAGCAACAGAAGCTAAAACTGGAAAGAAAACATTAACCTTAATTCAGTTTGAAGAGAAATACATGGCTTCGTTTGTACAATTAGCGAATGACAGAAATGGGAATACCATACTTGCCAAATACCAAGAATTGCAATCTACTAATCAGGCTGTAACAGAAGCTATGCGTAGGTTTGATACAAATGTAAATGTGAATTGGCCTTTAGCCCATTATAAATCAGCTGTTCGTTATTTGCAGTTAGATCCTGAAGATATTAAAGCAACTGGCGGTACCAATTGGCAAAAATATTTGCCTCCCCGTTTTCAAAAAAGAATTTTCTATCCAACTTTATGGACAACAGAAGAGTTAGAAAATTGGGGTAAAGCTTGGGTAGAAAATACACTTAAAAATTTATAATTTAATTTTGAGCAGCCACCAATAAATCTAAATCTTTAAAGGCTAATTTAAATTGATTCGATAAATATTTATTGGTTATTTGACCATTATAAATATAAACGCCACTGCGTATACCTGCATTTTCCCAAAGGTAATTTTTAATACCACCTGCATTAGCTAATTCTAATAAGATAGGACTAAAAATATTTGTTAATGCGTAAGAAGCAGTTCGTGCTACTCTCGAAGCAATATTTGGCACGCAATAATGTATCACTTCTTGGTGTCTAAAAATGGGGTTCGCATGATTGGTTACTTTTGAAGTTTCAAAGCAACCACCTTGATCGATACTCACATCAATGATTACAGCGTCTGCCCTCATTTTATTGACCATTTCTGTAGAAACAATACAGGGGCTTCTGCCTTCTTTCGAACGCATTGCACCAATAGCCACATCACATTTTGCAAGCGCTTTCTCTAAAACAACGGGTTGAATAACGGAAGTAAAAATTCTGGTGCCAATGTTTTCTTGTAGTCTGCGTAAATGATAAACAGAGTTATCAAAAACTTTTACATCGGCACCTAGTGCAATGGCCGTTCTAGCTGCACACTCGCCAACTGTGCCAGCTCCAATAATGACAATTTCTGTGGGAGGTATTCCGACTACGCCGCCTAATAATAATCCTTTTCCATTATGCGTATTTAATAATTCCGCAGCAATATGAATAGAAGTTGATCCAACAATTTCGGACATAGATCTTACTACTGTTAAAATATTTCCTTCGTCTCTTAAATATTCGTAGGCAATCGCAGTTATTTTTTTTGCCATCAAAGCCTTTAAATACTCAGGTTTGAGCGTAGCAACTTGTAAACCTGAAATTAGTGTTTGTCCAATTTTCATCATCCCAATTTCTTCCAGCGTGGGTGGACCAACTTTTATAATAATATCTGATTCCCAAACTTTTTGGCGATCGTATGTTATTTGTCCACCACATTCGGAATAGGCATTATCAGAAAATTTGGCGCCATTGCCTGCGCCTGTTTCTAAGCGCACCTCGTGTCCGTTGTTTACTAATAAACCAACCGATAGCGGTGTTAATGCAATTCTATTTTCTTGAAAAGAGATTTCTTTTGGAATACCAATGTTTAGTTCTTGCTTACGATTTTTAGCAGTCATTAACGACTCTTTAGGCATAAGCATGGCTTGTTTTGCAATAGCCGACATTCCTTTGGGTGCATTAGACATATTTTTTTAATTTATAGCTAAAGATAATCAATTTATTTTTGATTAATTAGGCAGCCTAAGCGCTTAAAATTTGCAGGTTTCGACTTTTATCGGCTTGGGCCGTAATCTCAATAAACAATGCATTTTCGGGCAATAGCGATTTAATTATTTCGGGCCATTCAATCATACAATAGTGGCCGCTGTCTAAGTATTCTTCTATCCCTATATCAAGTGCTTCGACAATAGATTTTAACCTATATAAATCGAAATGATAAATTTTATCATCAGTACAGGTATATTCATTTAAGATGGCAAAAGTTGGACTACTTTTTTCATCGGTACTTCCAAGTAACTGACAGATTTTTGCAATGATGGTAGTTTTACCAGCACCCATCTCTCCATTCCAACAAATAACTTTATGTTTTTTAATAATAGCTATGATTGGGATTAAGTCGTTTTCGAGACTAGCTAAATTAACAATAACATTTTTCATTTTTATGTTGTTAAAATACTTGCACTTGCAGTAGGCATTTGTCGGTCTACTTTTTTAACCAAACTTTGTAACACAGTTCCAGGACCAACTTCAGTAAATGAACTGGCACCACCTGCAATCATGGCTTCGATGGTTTGTGTCCACCTAACTGCTCCTGTTAATTGTAAGATTAAATTTTCTTTAATTTGATCTGGAGCTGTTGTTGCCTGTGCATTGATGTTTTGGTAAATCGGACAAATTGGATTGGCAAAATTTGTTGCATGAATAGCTGCTGCTAATTCAACCCTAGCCGGTTCCATTAATGGTGAATGAAATGCGCCACTAACATTTAACATTAATGCTCTTTTAGCGCCAGCAGCTGTTAACTTTTCACAGGCAATTTGTACGCCTTCCATACTTCCCGATATTACTAATTGTCCTGGACAATTATAATTCGCTGCTACTACTACCTCAGGTATGCTTGCACAAATTTCCTCTACTACATTATCAGCTAATCCTAATATTGCGGCCATTGTAGAAGGGGCTAATTCACATGCTTTTTGCATGGCGTTCGCTCTTGCAATGACTAGTCTAAACGCATCTTCAAATGATAAAGTTTTATTCATTACCAATGCAGAGAATTCACCTAATGAATGACCTGCAACCATTTCGGGTTTAAAGTCTGGTAAAACACTTCCAAGAATAACAGAGTGTAAAAATATGGCAGGCTGGGTAACTTTAGTTTGTTTTAAATCTTCCTCTGTTCCGTCGAACATCAAATCTGTAATTCTAAATTCAATGATATCATTTGCTTTTTCAAACATCGATTTTGCTAAATCAGAATTTTCATACAATTCTTTCCCCATTCCTACAAATTGAGCTCCTTGACCAGGAAATACATATGCTTTCATATAATTAATTTAATGTTGAATATGACTAATTATTTCAAATATCATATAAAGAAATGTATTTTTGAAAAAAATAATCAAATGAATTTTCTAGAGAACCATAAATTAATCTGCTTGCGTTTAGCCCTTTCGGCTATTGCATTAGCTATAATTGCTATTGCCATACATTTTCTATTGCCAACTGCCGAATTTTCGACTTATCAAATGTCCATGTATGTTATCATCATGGCGACAGCATTACTAGCTGCAATTGTTTTTTATTTTGGATTTAAAATACCCATTCAAATTCAAATTAACCTAGCAGATAACAATGCAAGAAATGCTTATTTACTAAGTCTATTGATGTTGTTCACTGGCATGATTACTTATCCTTCTACGGCAAATAGAATTGCTAATTTCTTTTTTTTAATTGGAACAATGTCTTTTGTGGCAGGTCATTTATTATATTTTATAAAATTAATAAATCTTAAAAAGCAATAAATGAATAACGTTTCAATTAAATTAGCAAGTATTGAAGACATTCCTTCAATAGTAAAGATTGCTTATGAAACTTGGTTTGTTACTTATCAAGATGTTATTTCACAAGCGCAAATCGAATATATGTTTGGCGAAATGTATACCCCAGAATCTATTTACAAACAAATGGATTTTTACAAACACGCGTTTTTAATTTTATATCAAGCGGAAATGCCAATAGGTTTTGCTTCTTATGGAAAATTAGAGGAGCCAAAGAATACTTTTAAATTACACAAGCTATATTTGCTTCCAAGCCAACAAAACAAAGGGTTTGGTAGTATGTTACTTAACGAAGTAGAAAAACAAGCACCTACTTTAGGCGCAAATCATTTGCATTTAAATGTCAACAGAAAAAATCCTGCTTTATCTTTTTATGAAAAGCTCGGCTATGAAATTATCGAAACAGTCGATATTCCATTTGCCGAGTTTTGGTTAAACGATTATGTATTAGCTAAAAAAATAGCTTAATTCTTTTTTATTATTTTTTTATCGACTACACCTTCCTCGAAAAATATTCTTAAAATATAATTTCCATTCGGAATTTCTTTGATAGCAATTTTATTTTCGTTCGAATTTAAAATTGCTTTTCCTGTTGCATCAAATAGAATTACATTTCTTAAATGGTTCTTTCCATATTTAATATTTATTATATCGCTGCTTGGATTTGGACTTACTGTTATTTGTGCTGCAAAATTTTGACTGAATCCAGTACCCATGATAACCACAATTGTTTTCTGAAATTGTTGTATACAATTTCCATTTGTTGCAATTAGGGTAACAGTATAAATCCCAGGATTAATGTATTGATGTGCTGGATGCTCTGTACCGGTTGTTTGAGAGCTATCACCAAAATCCCATGTTAATGTGCTGGCATCGGTTGAGGTATTGGTAAATTTAATCATACCACCTTTATTAATCATCACGGTATCTAAGTTCGAGGTAAAACTTGCTTTGGGTAATACATTGGTAATCACATTTAGCTTATTACTTAATAATCTACAGCCAGCGCCATTACTTGCATTAATACTGATATCGTTATTGAAAGCATATTTTTTCCATACCACTTTTACAACCGCAGAATCATCTCTACCAATAATTTCACCACCATTTATTTCCCATAAAATATAGCTTGCGTTTGTAGTAACGGAATAAATGGCGGTATCGTTTTGACAATATTCTGCGAGGCCATTGATTGCACTTAGATTTGGTTTATCAAATACTTTAATGGCAGTATTTTTAATGGAACTTTCGCAGCCCGAATTATTGGTTAGTTTTAAACCGATATTTTTATTTCCTATGCTTGTCCATACAACTACTAAACTATCGGTGTTCTGTCCACTAATAATACTTCCACCTGTAATTGTCCAAGTATATTGGTCTGATTTAATGAGCGTCATATACACATTGGTATCATTTAGGCAAGTGCTGGTATAGCCTGTTATGATTGGTAATGCAGGTTTATTTACCACTGTTATAAAAGCAGTTTTTGTAATAGGGCTGCTTGATCCAATAATATTGCTTGCCGTTAATGTTACTGCAAATGTGCCTATGCTATCGTATTTAATGGTAGGATTTGCTAACGAAGAGTTACTTGGTGTGCCGCCATTAAAACTCCAAGACCAGGCATTTGGAGTATCACTAGATTGATCGGTAAATGATACATTGTCTCCTTTACATACTACTAATTTATTAGCGGAAAAATTTGCCACAGGTGCTTGTGTTATATTTAAAGTGAAATTGCTACACGAAAATAATCCACGACCATGCGTTGCGGCAATAACTAAATTATCCGAACTTCTGTATTGCAGCATATCTACTCGAGTAGTTGCTAATCCAGTATTAGAGGCAACCCAATTTGGACTGGCTAAATTTAAACTTGCAGTATACCAAACACCAAGCTCAGTGGCTAGTATAACTTCATTTCTATTTTGAGGATTAAATAGTGCCCATCTTACCGGCATGTCTGGAAGATTTCCTTCTTTGTTTGTAAAGGTATTTCCTCCGTTATCAGAATAATATACACTGATGATACCATAATTACTCAGGGTAACTAATAATTCGTTTTCGCTTGCGCCAATTTCAATGCAAGAAATACTGCCACCTAATGTTGTACCCAGCTGCGTGACAGTTGGACTCGCACTTTGCGCGTTGGTTATTTTAAATACTTTACCTGCTTCGGTTCCAACAAAAACGGTAGAGCTACCAATAGCGGCATAAGGAGAAACGCTCAAATGAGAAGCCATAGCACCTAAAGTGCTCATGGTAATTTGTGAAGTAGCAGGTGTGGTAGTTACATTTGTAATTTTTTGTATAGCAGAAGTACTGTAAGCAGAGTATAAAATATTTTCTCTGTTATCATAATCGGCCGGATTGATAAAGGAACCGGTAGTGCTGCTATTCGATAAAGTAGTATTAAAGCTAGTACCACTGTTGGTAGAACGATAATAATTATTATAGACATAAGATGCGATTGCCACTGTTGGATTATCTTGATCAAAAAAGCAAAATGCACCATCTCCGCCATAGGCTCTTGTGGTATTATTTAAGCCAGCAGTTGAAAACCTTTGTGTGCCGTTATCTTGGGCTCCAGCTAAAAATATATTTGAAGCAGCTGTTGGCGACATGGCACAACTATAAAACTGTGTTACATTATAGCCATTATTTTTATTAGCAAATGTTGGGCTTGCATTATTGATATTTGCACTTAAATAAATACCCCCGTCGTTGCCAAATAATATTTCGCTTGAAGAATTCTTTTTAAAGGTAATTACATGTTGATCCGCATGCACATCTGGGAAACTAAATCCTCCATACCAATGACTAATTTGGGTCCATGATGTTCCTGAATTGGTACTTTTGAATAAATCAACACCGCCTATTAAAATAGTGGAGGCATTGTTTGGATCAACAGCAGCGGTTAAATCGTACCAAGCTTGGGTACGCGTGAAATCAGCTGAAGGTATTCCACCATCTGCATCTGCGGGTTTAGCACAGGTAGTCCAACTGGTACCTTTATTTGCAGAATAATAAATATTATATAATCCATTTGTACTCGCATCTTGTGTTATAGCATAAAGTATATTGGAATCATTTGGTGCCACTGCAATTTCTACTCTTTCAAATCCTGAAGTTGGAAATCCATTAGTACCATTATTTAATTTGGTCCAAGTATTGGCATTTCCAGATATTGATTTCCAAACAGATCCAGAAGTAAAAATGCCAATGCCTGCATAAATTGTTCCATCTGCGCCAATTTCTAAATCCGAAATTGGATTGCTTGCGCCAATGGGTAAGGTGCTTCCTAAAACTTTAGTAAAAGAAGTGCCGCCATCTGTGCTTCGCATTACGCCGCCAGCCTTAGTGGCAATATATACTCCTGTTGTGTTGACTACAATTTTTTGAACATGATAAAATGTAGTATTATTAGTGCTCAATAATCTTTCAAATCCTAAGCCGCCATTCGTACTTTTCCAGACGCCTGCACCACGTTGCGCATCTATATTACTCCAACCCTCACCCGTTCCCACATACATGATTTGTGTGTTTGTAAGATCAAAAGCAATAGAAGATACAGCTATGTTCTCCCAAAAATCATTTACTCTATTCCAGTTTGGGCTAGCCGCAGTTATATCATTACAATACCACAATCCTCCACCAACACCACCTGCCCAAACTTTTTTATTACTGATGTCATTCGGGTCGTAAACCACTGTGCGTGTTCTACCACCAACATTTTTTGGTCCACGCTCTTCCCAAATCGGCGCCATCAATGTTTGCTTGTTTCTTTGTTGCATCGCAATCATTTCTCTTGCAAAAATTAATCTTTCGGTCGCGGGTCTTTTTAAAACAGGATCCATTGTAATTCTAAAATCTTGTTCAAATGCTAAATCAGGGCGATCGGTTTTAGCCGCTTCAGTTTCTGTTTCGCCTGGCATTTCAATAGCAATATTGTCTCCAGCTTTATTATAGAAATGATCTGCTAGGTATTGTTCATAGGCAGTTAATGAAGGCTGTGGTTTTTTTATTTTATTAAAATAAAAAAAAGTACAAGCGGTTAATCCAACTAAGAAAGTGCCAAAAAATAATTTATTTTTCATTGCTATATATTTTTAAATTTAAACTTAATAACCAGGAGCGTGATGCATATAAACCGAATATTTTCTATTGGGATCTGGCTTTCTATCATATATTATATCAACCAAACCATCTAAATCTCTAAATCCTGAATGTTCTCTATTGCTTAACAAAATAATGGCATGATGGTTTTTTAGATCTCTAAAGAAAAATGTTTTATAGCCATTCCACCACCCGCCATGATAATTAATGTTTGATCCGTCTGGAAGTGTATAGGTGCGCCAGCCATAACCATAATTAAATGGCCCTGTTAAATGATGATTACCTGGTTTGCTCAAAGAATCTATACTTGATTTTTTAAGAAAAATATTGGAATATAAAATCCGATCCCAAAGCGCTAAATCTGCTACCGATGAATAAACGCCTTTGTCGCCATTTGCACCATCTAAATAACTACTTTGTGTAGTGTTCAAATTTTTATCGTGCCCTGGCGAATAGTTAAAAGCTGCTGGCTTGTTGATATTATAAATGTAAGTATGATTCATACCTAAGGGCTTGAAAATTTCTTTACGCATGTATACATCAAATTTTTCTGCAGTCACTTTTTCAACAATAGCAGCAAGCAAAACATAACCTGTATTACTATAGTCGAATCTTCTATCTGGTAAAAAATAGATTGGTGGTTTGTTTTTAATCATCATTTCTACTACATCTTGATTAGAAATAGGTGTTTTTCTATCGCAATACATTTCGCTGAAATAAGTATAGTTTCCTAAACCACCACGATGTAGTAATAGCATTTTTAAATTGATTCCTTGATATGGAAAATTTGGATAAAATTTTTGAATAGGGTCGGTTAATTTCAACTTACCTTGTTCCATTAAATGTAAAATGGCTGCTGCAGTAAACTGCTTACTTACCGAAGCAAGTTGAAAAACAGATGAAATGTTGAGCGGCTCTTTTTGGTGTTTAATATCATTAAATCCAAATGCACCAGCGTATAGTTTATGCTCGTCTTTACTTATCCAAACAGCGCCATTAAAGCCTGTTTGTTCGTGTAAACGCTCAAAATATTGTGCAATCTTTTTTTCTTTTATTTCAAATTCTTTTTTGTTGTAAGCTCTGTTGGATTCGCTAAGCTTTTCAACTTTAGATTCTTTTTTACGATCATTACAAGCATAAAAAATAAATGATACCCATATAATTAGTATGGCTTTAAAATAAAATCGTGTCAAAATATTATGCTTTAATTTTTTTCTGAAATAAAAAATATACGGGAATACCTAGGCCCACAATTATAAAACCAGGCCAGCTGTATTCTGGTTTATAAATCAGTAGTATTATACAAACTATTGAAGCTAATGCAATATATATTGCTGGTATAATTGGATAGCCTATCGCTTTGTATGGTCTTTCGGCATCTGGCATCTTTTTTCTTAATTTAAAAATGCCAATGATTGTTAAAATATAAAATAATAATACAGCGAATACTACATAATCTAGCAAGTTGCCGTAGGTGCCAGATACACATAGAATGCTAGCCCAAACACATTGAAAAATTAAGGCAACTCCGGGTACGCCATTCGCGTTTAATTTTGACATGCTTTTGAAAAACAAACCATCGTTGGCCGTCGCATAATAAACCCTAGCGCCAGATAAAATACATCCATTATTGCAACCAAAAGTGGAAATCATAATTAATACCGCAATTGCGATAGTTGCTTTTGCACCTCCCATTGCTTCAGCTGCTGCAGTAGCCACTCGATCATTGCTAGCAAATTGAATCCCTCTTGAAATTACATCTGCACCATTCGGATCCCCTTTAAGTGGCAATACCATTAAATATACCACGTTTAACAAAAGATAAATTAAGGTCACTACAGAGGTTCCAATCACCATGCTCAATACTAAATTTCTTTTTGGATTTTGAATTTCATCACCAGAAAATCCAATATTATTCCAAGCATCACTCGAAAATAAAGAGCCTACCATGGCAATTCCTACTGCAGGTATAATGGCGTATCCTATAATAGATTCAATGCTTACCGCTCCAGTAGCTTTATCTATGTGAGTACTACTGAGCGACCACATATCGGCAAAATTCATAGAAACTACATCTGCATTTATTCCAAAAAGTAAACCAAAAATAATCAATCCAAAAAGTGCAATTATTTTAGTACTACCAAAAATATTTTGAATCATTTTTCCATTTTTGACGCCTTTAGAATTTAAATATGTCAAGAGGATGATACTTAATATGGCGAGCACTTGAACCGAGTTAATACCAAAATTACCTATTTGAAATAAAATAATTTTTTCTGAAATAATTGTTGGCAATAATACGCCTGTGTATTTTGCAAAAGCAACACCAACTGCGGCAATCGTTCCTGTTTGAATAACCAAAAATAAAGTCCATGCATATAAAAAGGCAACGGGTTTTCCCCAGGCTTCTCTTAAATAAACATATTGCCCACCTGCTTTTGGAAACATGCCAGCTAGTTCGCCATAACTCAGCGCCCCAGCTATGGTAATAAATCCGGTAACTACCCAAATGAGTAGTAAGTACCCAGATGAGCCAACATTTCTGGCAATATCGGAGCTAACAATAAAAATACCTGAACCAATCATGGTTCCAGCTACGATCATAATAGCGTCAAATAGTTTGATTTCTCTTTTAAAACCGGATTCAGTCATATTTTTTTTAGATTTTGAATATTGAAGATATAAAAAGAAATCCAAGTTTGAAATTAATGCAATGCTTTATTTGAAATACTGTTCAAAAGTATAAATTTGTAAAAAAATAATATTTATGGTAAAGGAAATTACAGTTCAAGAGTTAAAAGCATTAATGGATGAAAAGAAAGACTTTCAACTCATAGATGTGCGAGAAGAGTTTGAATATGAAGTAGTCAATATGGGTGCAACTTTGATTCCTTTAGGAAACATCGTATTAGAAGAAGATAAAATCAGCAAAGATAAATTAGTGGTTATTCATTGTAGATCTGGTGCAAGAAGTGCAGCAGCTATCATGCAATTAGAGCAACAGTTCGGGTTTACGAATTTATTCAACCTTAAAGGTGGAATTTTAGCTTGGATTGCAATGAACGAAACGCAAGCTAAGGCATAGTACCCAAAATATTTCCTTTCTTTTTTAGTTAGAATTAAGTATATTTGAATTTTTTCAATCTACTTACCTTTCTTTATTTTGTATTCCTAAAATAAATGGTAAGAGTAGATAGTAAAAAGCCTTGTAAATTAGTGTATTCGCTATGCAAACACCCCTACATGGGTTTTGTAATCGAACCACATATTGTACAGCTAAATGCAAATGGCGCTTATTCACTTTCCCACCAAAAATTATATTCTCAAACTGCCAAAGAATTTGATGCTTGCTTAGACGAGGATGATTATAAATTAATTAAACTCTTAGATCAGCTTGATCAGGAGTTTGTGATTAAAAAGCATTATAAAGAAAAAATCAGACCAGCCGCCTATTTCGAAAAAATATGGAACAATAAAATATTTCAAATTGTTCGGCCTATTTTAGAAAAAAAGATTGTCGAAGCACTTCGTCAAATTAAACAAAAACCATTTTTTGAAATGGGAAAAGATGGCGATCCTGTTTTTAAGCGATTAAAAATCAATGAAGATCTTGCAACGGTATTGTTTCATTTTAGGAGATCTCCCGAAGGAACCAGGTATTTCCCAACCATAAAATTGAACGGCGTTCGAATGGAGTTTATGTTTAAAGAGGCGGAAATCATTACTAATTCGCCAGCTTTTATGTTATTGGGTACTCAACTCATTCAGTTTGACCAAGAGTTAGATGGCAAAAAGCTAATGCCATTTTTAAATAAGCGATTTGTAGATATTCCAAAAACGGCAGAGGCTTCCTATTATAAAAAGTTTATTGCACCACTCATAGAAAGGCATCATGTATATGCCGAAGGCTTTCAAATTATTACCGAACAATTTGAGGCATTTCCGATTATAAAAATTATACATGCATGGGATAATTCCATGCAATTTGTATTGTCTTTTCAATACGGAAAATATAATTTCTTATATCAGTCAGGCACTAAAGTTTCTGTTACAGTTGAAAATAAAAACGATGAATTTACCTTTCATAGGATAAAACGCTCATTAACTTGGGAAGGAGTAAAAATAAATCTATTAACCGACTTAGGCTTAATGCCTATAGATGGCAGTTCATTTATTGTACCAACTCATACAAAAGACTTGGAAACCGAAAGTATTCATCATGCTTTAGATTGGCTCAATGTCAACCATGATCAGCTTTTGCAGGCGGGCTTTCAAATTCAACAAGAAGAAAGCGGTAAAAGATATTTTATTGGAAAGAGTAAAATTGATTTACAAATAAAAGAATCAAACGATTGGTTTGATATTTATGCGACTGTCTATTTTGGAGAATTTGAATTCCCATTTATTATTTTACGAGATTATATATTAAATAATAAAAAAGAATTTGAATTACCTAATGGAGAAATTGCCATCATTCCAGAAAGTTGGTTTGCACAATATCAAAATCTATTTTCATTTGCAGAAGGCACTTCACAATTAAGACTAAAAAAATACCATATTGGCATTGTTAAAGAATATGCAAATTCGGATTTAGCCCAGCTCAGCATGGATCGTAAATTGAATAATCTTTTACAATTCGAAGAAATGGAAGAGATTCCAATGCCCAAAAATTTTAAAGGGGAGTTGAGGCCTTATCAAAAAGCAGGATATGATTGGTTCTATTTTCTTAGGAAATGGAATTTTGGTGGATGCTTGGCAGATGACATGGGCTTAGGAAAAACCATACAAACGCTGGCTTTATTACAAAAAGTGAAAGAAGATGCTGCGGATGCTTTAATTGCAAAAGATCTTTTTGATTCGACTGCTGAAGCAGCAGTCAATCAACCTTCATTAATCGTAATGCCCACCTCATTAATTTACAATTGGTTAAGAGAAGCACAAAAATTTACTCCTCAATTAAAAATTATTGTTTATACAGGGTCTTTAAGAGATAAAAACTTAGATCAATTTGCACATGCAGATGTAGTGCTCAGTACCTATGGAATTATTAGGATGGATATTGATTTATTTAAATCATTTTATTTCCATTATATCATTTTAGACGAAAGTCAAATTATTAAAAATCCAATTTCTAAAATCTCCAGATCAGTGAGGAGTTTAAAATCAAAATATAAATTGGTATTAAGCGGAACGCCGGTAGAAAATTCTGTTTTAGATTTATGGTCTCAAATGTCATTTGTAAATCCTGGTTTATTAGGTAACCATCATTTTTTTAATGATAATTTTGTTATTCCGATTGATAAAAAACAGGATTTTGATAAAGCAGAAAAATTGCAATCTATCATCAAACCCTTTATTCTAAGGAGAACTAAGCAACAAGTAGCATCAGAATTACCCCCAAAAACCGAAAATATATATTATTCTGACATGAGTCCGGCTCAAGAAGAATTATACGAAGAAACAAAATCTTATTATAGAAATGAAATATTGAAAATGATTGCCGAGCAAGGAATGGGCAAATCTCATATTCAATTATTACAAGGTTTAAATAAGTTAAGACAAATAGCGAATCACCCTAAAATGGTAGATGAGTTGTACGAGGGTGATGCGGGAAAGTTTTCGGACGTTATTCACACCTTAGAGAATATTATGACTAAGGGACATAAGGTTTTGATTTTCTCTCAATTTGTGAAGCATTTAAAAATATTTAAAGATTATTTTGAACAACAAAAAATTGATTTCGCCTACTTAGATGGATCAACTACGAATAGAGAAGAAGTGGTGAATCATTTTAAGCAAGACGAAGAAAAGCAAGTATTTTTAATTTCTATTAAAGCCGGTGGAGTTGGTTTAAATTTAACCGAAGCGGATTATGTATTTATTCTTGATCCATGGTGGAATCCAGCGGTAGAACAGCAAGCCATAGATCGTACCCATCGAATTGGTCAAAAAAATAATGTATTTATTTATAAATTCATTACAAGAAATACTGTCGAAGAAAAAATATTAGCTTTACAAGGGCGTAAAAAACAAATTGCAGATTCCCTAATTATTACTGAAGAATCATTTATTAAAACATTAACAGCACAAGATATTAAAGCAATACTAGAATAATATGGAACTCACTAAATTTTCAACGCTATCTTCTTTGTTTGCTTTGCTAATGGTTGTTTCGGCAAAAATTTTAATCCCAATGAATGGTGAATTAATTTCCCTACAGTTATTTTTTGTTGTATTAGCTGGTTTAGTTGGAGGCAATATGATTGGTTTGACAGCACAACTCATTTATATGATGTTTGGATTTTTTGTGCCGGTATTTTATAACAATGAATTAGCCGCGGTATATTTTACTCAACCTAATCATCTCTTTCAATTGTTATATCCATTAATAGCCTTGACGGTTGGCTCCTATATATCAATTTATAAGGGCTTTTGGCTTTCCATCGGCCATTCATTTTTGATAATAATTACTGCTATACTCGTTTTTATACTTATGTATTTTGCGCTAACAAATAAAATAACATTATCAAATTACCTTCAAAAAAATACTGCAATGTTGATTTCTTATTTTATAGAAACAAAAATTGCAGTAGTATTATTTTTTTATTGGCAAAAAGTTAATCGTAAAGCTATTACGCATTAATTTATTTTGCATTAACATTTATTCCGAGTTCTTTCAACTGTTCTTGACTAATGCTTGAAGGGGAGTCAATCATTACATCTCTTCCAGCA